>JACAFD010000234.1 GCA_013388555.1 Nitrospirota bacterium
CAGGCAGGAGATGATTGATAAGTTTTCCTGGAAGAACGTGCAGGCATCAGCAGCCGTGTTCAATCCTGAAAAACTGTTGTGGTTGAATGCCGAATACATCAAAGCAAGTCCTCCCGTCCGGGTCGCTCAGGCGCTCGTACCTCTGTTGGAAGCTGCCGGCTTGCAAGACGAAGTGACAACTGTCTCCAAAGATTGGCTCGCGCAGCTGGTCGTGTTGGTTAAGGAACGCGCGAAAACGCTTGTGGACATGGTCGATTGGGTCAAGCCGTACTTTGGGCAAACGGTCGCATTCAATAACGAAGCAGCCGAGAAGTTTCTCACCCCTGCGATCGCGCCCGTACTCAGTAAGCTGCTCGCGCGCTATGAAGCGTTCCAGGCCTTCTCCAAGGAGAAGTGGGAAGAGAGCTTCAAGGAGTTAGTGGGGGAGGAGGGTATGAAGACAGGGCAGCTTGCACAGCCTGTTCGCGTGGCTCTCACCGGTCGCACCGCCAGCCCGGGCCTCTTCGAAGTGATGGAGGTGCTTGGAAGAGACAGAACCTTGTCTCGGCTTCGAGCTGGCATTGAGCGCGCCTATTTCGGCCAGGCTTGACGGAGTGAGCGGTCGTATATTAGGTTGAGCGTCGGTTGGGGGATCGTCTAGAGGTAGGACGTCAGTCTCTGGATCTGACTACCTAGGTTCGATTCCTAGTCCCCCAGCCAAATAATCTTTCACGCCCGTACTCTCAGATCTATGCCTCTGTTTCGTACCGCGCTGGGGGATCGTCTAGCGGTAGGACGCCGGCCTTTGGAGCCGGCTACCTAGGTTCGATTCCTAGTCCCCCAGCCATTTTACCTTGATCGCACCGAAAGCTATTTCAGCGACGCCAGATCGATCACGAAACGGAATCGCACGTCGCCTTTGAGGACTCGCTCGTAAGCTTCGTTCACTTGCTGGATCGGAATCACTTCAATATCGGATTCGATCCTGTGCGTGGCGCAGAAGTCGAGCATCGCTTGGGTTTCTCTGATGCCCCCGATCACCGATCCGGCGATGCGACGGCGATGCAGAATCAGTGGAAAGGGCTCCAACGGCGATGGCTTATCCGGAGCCCCCACGAGAATCATGGTCCCGTCGGTCTTCAATAAATTAACGTAGGCGTTGTAGTTGTGCGGTGCGGAGACCGTATCCAAGATGAAATCAAAGTGGCGCTGTAGCCGCGTGAAGGTCTCGGCTTGCGAGGTCAGGGCGAAGTCGGTTGCCCCCAATCGCATCGCATCCTGTCGCTTTCGTTCGGATGTACTCAGCACGGTGACTTCTGTTCCGAGCGCCTTCGCGATCTTAATGGCCATATGACCGAGCCCGCCCAAACCGACAACTGCCAGTTTGTGATATTTGCCCACCCCCCAATGGCGTAGGGGAGAGTACGTCGTAATTCCCGCGCACAAGAGTGGGGCGGCTCCTGCAGGCGACAGGGCCGAAGGGATTCGCAGTACGTAGTTCTCATCCACAACAATCTGTGCAGAGTAACCGCCCTGTGTCGGCTGGCCGTCTTTGTCCCTGCCGTTATAAGTGAGGAGCATGCCGGCTTCGCAGTACTGCTCCGATCCCTCCCGACAGGGGCCACAGGTACGGCAAGAGTCGACGAAGCAGCCGACACCGGCGCGTTCGCCGATATTGAATGTCTTCACAGCTGACCCGACTCGCGTGACCGTGCCGACGATTTCATGGCCCGGCACCATGGGGAAAATTGACCCGCCCCATTCATCGCGCGCTTGATGAATATCCGAGTGGCAGATGCCGCAGTGGGTGATCGTGATGAGGATATCGCGAGGGCCGACCTCACGCCGCTCGAACGAGAAGGGTTGCAGAGGAGCCTTGGCGGTCATTGCAGCATAGCCCTGGGTCGACAGCATGGCTTTGTGGTCCTTGTGAAGGGACTGATCGACCGAGACCATATCAAGATGCCGCGGGATTGCCAACCCTGAAATGGGCTATGAAGCCGGCATCTCGGGCAGTCGTTGTATCGTGCCGCCGGGGGGAACTATTCGGTGAGGATTGCCGGTGGTGACTGGTAGGAAGTTGGACGTTCGGAGCCCTTGGACAGATACTTAACGCTCTCGCTGGGCCTCTGTATCATCGTTTCCTTCCACCGAGTCGGGGAGCGAGGTGTCGATTAAGATGGTGGGGCCTGGTATTCGATACTCTTCCGCTGCCCAGGTGCCGAGGTCGGTCAATTGACACCGTTCAGAGCAGAAGGGACGCCAGGGGTTGCCTTCCCAGGTGCTGGATTGGTGACAGAGGGGGCAGATCATGCGCGGCATTGTATCACGCCGAATCCGAGAATCGGTCGGCGTCAACTTCGGCGGATTTGGTTTGTTACCGGGGCGGCTGAGTTTTTTCGACCTTGGCCCAGGCGTCTTTGAGCGAGACTGTGCGGTTGAACACCAGTGCGCCAGAAGTCGAATCCAAGTCGGTACAGAAGTATCCCAATCGCTCGAATTGGTACCGCATGCCGGGCATGGTCTTCTGCAGGCTGGGCTCAACCAGACAGGTCGTGATTCGTTCCAACGAACTAGGGTTGAGATAGGTCGTCCAATCGTGATCTGGCGGTATCTTCGACAGGTCCGTCACCAAGAGGGGATTGTAGAGACGGACCTCGGCTTTCACCGCATGGGCTTCGGAGACCCAATGGATGGTCGCTTTGACCTTGCGTTGTTCCTGGGAGGCCCCGCTCTTGGTTGTCGGGTCGTATGTACAATGAAGCTCGGTAATCTCGCCGGTCTGAGGGTCCTTCGTCACCCCGACGCACTTGATGATGTAGGCATATCGGAGTCGTACTTCTCGTCCCGGGGCGAGTCGGAAAAATTGCTTGGGCGGATCTTCACGGAAATCGTCCCGCTCAATATAGAGGATGCGGGAAAACGGGACCTTTCTTGTCCCTGCAGAGGGATCTTCCGGGTTGTTGATCGCTTCCAACTCCTCGGATTGGCCATCGGGATAGTTGTCGAGGATGACTTTAATCGGCCGCAGAACCGCCATCACTCTGGTTGCTCGCTTGTTGAGGTCCTCCCGAATAAAGTGTTCGAGCAACTGCATTTCGACTATGGCGTCACGTTTTGCGACACCGATATGGTCGCAGAAGGCCCGAATCGCCTCAGGGGTATACCCGCGGCGACGGAGCCCTTTGATCGTCGGCAGTCGTGGATCATCCCATCCGTTCACCAGTTTCTTTTCCACCAACTCGAGCAGTTTTCTCTTGCTTAAGACCGTATGGGTCAGGTTCAGGCGGGCGAACTCGACCTGTTGTGGTCTATGCGGTGCTTCAGCCTGCGAGACAACCCAATCGTAGAGAGGCCGGTGATCTTCAAATTCCAAGGTGCAAATCGAATGCGTAATCCCTTCAAGCGCATCCGAGAGGGGATGTGCGAAGTCGTAGGCCGGATACAGGCACCAGTCCTCACCTGTTCGATAATGAGTGGTGTGCCTGATGCGGTAGAGGACTGGATCGCGTAGATTGATGTTGGGCGAGGACATGTC
>JACAFD010000223.1 GCA_013388555.1 Nitrospirota bacterium
CACCACGGTCAACTTGACCTGGCCCGCCTGGATATAGAACACGGACCCCGCGGCCTCTCCTTGCGAAAAGATCATCTGCTTCTTGGGGGGCGTCA
Source organism: Nitrospirota bacterium (assembly GCA_013388555.1). Lineage (GTDB taxonomy): Bacteria > Nitrospirota > Nitrospiria > Nitrospirales > Nitrospiraceae > Palsa-1315. Next base: position 96 of record JACAFD010000223.1, read on the forward strand.
GCACGGTTCTTCCCGTGCCTGGGCGCCATGTCCACTGATCTGTGGGGCACACCGCGAGGCGCTCCAGACCCACCGACGACTCCCGGAGTGTGCCCTGCACCGTGGACGAGTTGTGCCTCCGCGCTCGAACCGATCGACCGTTCGTGTCTCGGAGACGAGATACCGTCGACATACCCACTCCGTCACTCCCTCGTGTGAGAGATCTCTGATCACGCTGGAAGGAAGGCTGCTCGCACCAGGCGTGCTTCGACTGCATCGCTCTGACAGCAGAGTTCACTATGCACGGACAATGCCGCGGTACAAAATAATACGTAGAGGGAGGCAATTCTGCCGAAGCCCGCGGAAAATATATCCGCAGGCAGAGACCACTCCCCAGGGAGTTGTGGCGGTTGTCCTCAGGACCAACCGGAGGGCCTGTTGCTTAACGCTACAATCTTGTACTTGGTCCCCTCATACGTGGCGCGCGGAAGAATTTTCTTCTGCACCAGCTCATCTTTCCGCTGGTAGGGGCGTCCCTTGATGATCTTTTCGGAGGACGCATCGCCAGTACCGGGGCGAGCCTTCCGTTGCTCGGCTGTTGCCGTGTTGAGGTCGAGGAGGTCCGCCTGCTCGGCAGCATAGGCTATGACGGAGTCGGTCGTCGTCAGGGGCACCGGGGGCAAGGCCAGAAGCACAATACCAAGCAGTCCTATGTCAAGCGTACACGTCACGAGTCGTGATCACTTAACGACCTCCTTGTGCTCGTGCAACGCGCGGTCTGGGAAGGAGGGGAAGGGAGTGGCCATGTTCCGGTCTACTCTCACCCTCGCTACATTGAAGCGACCCAACGTGCAGTTTCACGTTGGCGATAGTGACGGTTTCTTTGGGGTCGAGTTGGCCGGCTGCCTGCGAAGCCCGATGCGCAGGAGTTCTTGCAACAGCTCTTGATACGTATAGCCGGATTTCTCTGCCGAATCCGAAAAATCTTCGGCGTGCGCGATCTGTGGATTCGGATTGGCTTCCAGCACGTACACATGCCCCTCCGCGTCCATGCGCACGTCGATGCGTGCATAGCCGCTCAGGCCCAGGGCGCGATAGACACGCTTCGCGAGATGCTGAATTTCCTTAGCTTTCCCGTCCGGTAGATCCTTGGCTTCGCCAGAGCGAATCCCATACTTGGCTTGATACGTCCGACTCCATTTGACTCGTTCGGTCGCAATCCGGCGGGCGTCCTCCGGCAGCTGGTCCATGATCAACTCCCAAACCGGCAAGACGTGAAGCTGCCCATTGCCCATCACTCCAACATACAGCTCGCGCCCTTCGATGTACTGCTCGATGAGGGCCCCGGTCCCGACGCTCGCATGGATGAATTCAACGCGTTCCTTGAGTTTGGCGTCATCCTGCACAATGGACGCCTGCGAGATCCCGAGCGAGGCCTCTTCGGTCACCGATTTGACAATGAGGGGAAAGGGCAGCCACTTGGGCCGCTTGACCCTCCGCCTCTGGGGCACCACCATGAAGTCCGGGAACGGGATGCGATGGAACGAGAACAGCTTCTTCGACAGGACTTTGTCGCGCGCCAGCATCAACCCCCGCGGGTTACAGCCGGTATAGGGCACGTGCAGCAGTTCCAAATACGACACGACGTTCTGATCGTACACTGCCACCCCATCGAATTCTTCGAGCAGATTGAAGGCGATGTGCGGCTTCCAATCTTCTATCGCCGATCGAAGAACTCCGAGATCGCTCTTGACCCCCAGCGGCTTGACGTCATGCCCGAGTTTGCGGAGCGTGGAGACCACATCGTATTCCGTCTTCCACTCGGCCCCAGTCATGTCCTGCCCGGTGAGGGGCGCATCCGGCGGCACCAGATCTTCGTGCATCAAGACGATGATGCGGAGCTGTTTCATAGCGCCACCTGATGCCGCCCACTGCGCAAGTAGGTCATCGTGTGGACGGTGAGCAAAATAGTGAAGTCCAACTTGGCCTGCTCTTCCGCGAGCGGCAATCGCAAGTGGAGCTGCCGGCAGCGCTGAATCATGTCCTCCAGGACCTGATCAATCGTATATTGATATTCGCCGGTCCAGGCGGCGACCTTGCGGCGCACCTCTTTGCGGAAACGGTTCAAGAAGGTGGCGGCGCTCAGGTGCGCGGCATGGGCCGGGGCATCGGAAAACAGGCGCTTCAAGTCCGGATCGTAAAATGACGGTCGTTCAATCCCATAGTGCTTGCGCTTGCGCTCATAGTGCTCGCGTAGGGTTTTCTTCAAGTCGGGCAGCGGATCGACCTCCTCCTGCGTGACCACCTTGGGCGGCACCGCCGCCAGCCCCGCCATCAGCCCCTCGACATACTGCAGCTTCTTGATCACCGGCCAGCCCTTGTAGCGGTCAGCCCAGGTCGAATCGGGCGTGAGCCAGACCGCGAAGGTCTCAGCAAAGTCCTCATCCGGATGGCTTTGCGCATACCACACATCGAGATGTCGCACGAAGCTCCGACTATAGGGCCGGGGGCGGTAATATTTGGGGTAGGGCTCGGAGGAGCGCCCAAAGACCTGTTGCCGACGGCGGAGCCGACGGAGGCGATAGGCATTTTCTATGGCGTGGCCGGCCTCATGCCGCAGAATGCGCATGCACCAGTCCGGGGTCCCGCCCTCGACCTCGAGCATCTGGTCCAGTTCCAGTTTCGCGAGGCGCGGATGGGCCAGATAAAACGGCACGGCAATCCCCGGCACCCCATCCGGCGTAAACCATTCGTTGGATAGCCAACAGTGGGGACGGAACAGGAGCTGGCGGGCGTCGAGTTCGGCATAGAGCTGCTGGATCTGGGCGGACAGGAAGGCCCCGTCGAGGGTGACGCCGAGTTGGCTCATCGGGAGGTTCAAGAGCTGCTCGTTGGACCACGAGGCCCATGCCGGCTCGTGATCATGGCTGTCAGGCGCGGTCATGACCTGTGGCCGTCTATTGTGGCATCGATGCATGAACCAACGTTGTACGTCACGTCGCATGGCACAGGGACGCGACGGAATGGGCGAATCGAGAAGGGCATGGGAGCCTCGCAAGGTCATCCATTCTAGGAGGGGGACTGAGGAAACCGCAAGGCGGGAACCTGAAAAATACTTATGAAGTGTGGATATCAACCAATCTCGGAATCTTTGAAAGTCATCCCGGTCTCCGATGTGGTGAATGGACCAGTAGCATCTTATTGCGAAGCTATACTGCGTCGCCTAGGGTCTTAAGCCCAAGCCTCCGTCTCTAACTGTTCCAGCGTGACATTCCCCGGTGCATACTTCCGATACCACCAGCAGCAAAGGTTCGGCCGATCTACCCACAAAGAGGGGTAGCAACGGGCTAACGCAAGAAGTATATATGCACGTTGAAACCCCGTGAGAAAAACACCAATGGCTCGCCTCCTTGCTTTGCTCGTTCTCTCAATCATCGCCCTCTCGAGCGTTTCAGTCTCACCAGTATTGGCTCAGGTGCCACAGACAGGAGAGCGCTTCGGTATTGTGCTCCCGGGAGATCCGTTTAAATGGGAGGAGGCTCTCAACGAACAAGGGCAAAAAGGTTGGGACGCCATCCTAGCGCAACAGCCTGGGATAGGAGGACTCATTCTGCACTTCGTGATTTTTACCAAGACACCGGCGATCAAGACCGTGGATTACAAGGTCACCGTAGCCGAATTCTTTCCGACAGGGGATGTCTCTTCGCTGGAAAGTGCTCGAAATCAACTCGTAACCCAGGCCAACTCATACGGGCGGAACGGGTGGACATTGCTGCAAGCATTGACTGGGCAACATCCAGGCGGCAAATCGTTTATTGCACTGCTGCTCAAGAAACCAATCTACTAAGTCCCTCATGCAAGCTGCCCACCACCGGAACAGTAGGCCAGCGTGGGATGTGACAGCGCGTTGCACATGGAAGCGTTTGGTAGAGACGAAGCGTGACAGGCATGGGAGCCTCGCAGGGAGGCGTATTGTAGGAGGAAGGCAAACAACCGCGCAAGTGCCGGTTGGGGAAACTTGTAGCATTGCAAGGGATTGGCTGACCCCTAATACAACAAATGTCGAGGAGCTGCCGGAGATGCACCGAGAGACAGTGGAATTGGCCAGGGAGGCGGTGCGGAAAGATACGCAAACCAGCTTCTAACGACTCTGACCCGACAATGGCGGCTCAACCGGTCCGGTCCATTCGCCGTCTAAGTCATTAAGTACCCGATCTTCTGACGTTGCGAGGTAGGGCCCATCTCCATCGTCATCGATGTAATGAAGAACTTTCTCGGTGTGCCCATCGCACTCACTGCGATACCAATACCACCCCGGCTTCGTCGGCTTCTTCGTCGTCCAGTTTAGGTCACTCATCGCGGTCTCTCTGACTCCCTCCACTCCAAGATCTGGGCTGACCGGTCAGTCCGTACCGGTCACTTTCCAGTCACACAATAGCTGTTTGACGATCTTCCCTGGAGTCACCACCACAGCTTACCCCTTTCCCCACGAGAAATCACCACGACTTCCGAGGGTAAATGGCCCAAACACATTTGGCGACCTGTACCGCCGCTATGACCTACGACACACCCACGCCAGCCTATAATTGTCGGAGGGAGTGCCGTTGCTGTATGTGGCGCAACAGCTCGGCCACTCAAAGCCGACGATCACGTTGAAGTATTACGCGCGATGGATTCCAAGTGGAAATGCCAACCACGTTGGTGCCTTGGACAAGATTACCGGAGGGGTTTATCCGGCGGCGTCAATGAAGAGAGGCTTCGCCTGAATAGCCGCCGGCACGCGCAAGCGAGATTTGGTGGGTGGTGTAGGGGACTAGTGGCACGTTCGGGAGATCGATTGCAAAGCAATCGGAGGGGTGGGCGGGTGAGAAATCTGCGTGCAGTGGAAGATCAATCAGTCCCCAGATGGATGCCGCTATGACATAGATCACGGCGGCCTTTGCAGATTTCGTGCTTGAAAGCCATGGCGCACGAGTTTATGTTTATGCAGTTTGAAGTGTTGTCTGGAAGGTAGTATGTGGAATAACTCAGTCAACAAGGAGCCGCTTGGATGAAGGATACTGATTGGGTATTGGGAGATATGGTGTGGGCCATTGTGGCGATGGCCGTTATCCTCGGGCTAATGGCGTTGAATGCGTATGTTCAGCGACTAGCTAGAATTGAAGAGGCGGAACGAATAAAACGCCAGGGTTCCGATCCTCTTAATCCCCAGAGATCAGCAGCTTCTCAGAGTCGTCGACCTTCCGACATCTGACGCCCTGGCTGCCTGTGGAACTCGGCGTGTCTTCCCTCCGATTCCGGACACACTTGCTTTCCTCGCTTTCTGCCCACTGTTCAAAATCTCATGCCATCTCCGCCCAATGGGGGAGGGTAGCCTGCTTATCCTTCCGCTCGCGGAGCATGCACAATCGAGGATCGACCAGTGCACTCTTTGAAAAGAAAAACAAGCGAGCGTGGAAGGACAATGAGAAAGCTGCCAGGTGTCCTTCTAGCTAGCGGACTGTTGCATTCATTGGAGCGTGGAGTTACCGATATCCCCGACCGCCAGATGGTCGGTCAGAAAATTATTATACAGCTGGCTTTTAGACTTATATTCTCGGAGGGAGACTACACATACCTTGGGTGAGAACGTTGAAAAATGCCTCATTGATTTAGATTTGAGACCCAGCAGGAGGGAACGGAAAAATATTTTCCTTATTTTACTGTCTACACTGTGCCTACACGGAGACCGGCTGGGAGGGAGATTGTAAGTGGTTGAAGATTTTGGTGGGCCGTGTAGGGGTCGAACCTACGGCCCGCTGATTAAGAGTGGCAAAAGAGCAATAATTCGAACCGCTCGATGTTGCGAAGGTTTCCCCATTTATTGTTGAAAATCATGGGCTTGCTGGGGTTCTACTGATTCCATGGCTTCTACTGAATTCGGTCGTTTGTGAAGAAGTGACGCACAAAATTATATATGGACCCAGCCTTCGCTGCAACGACGGCGTGTCACGCGATGCACCAGATAAAAACAGGGCTGCGTCTATATATCCGGCCTCTCGATGGACCACAGATGTGTCCGGGCCTTGATGAAATACGCGCGCGTTCTCCTCATTAG
>JACAFD010000213.1 GCA_013388555.1 Nitrospirota bacterium
CACCACGGTCAACTTGACCTGGCCCGCCTGGATATAGAACACGGACCCCGCGGCCTCTCCTTGCGAAAAGATCATCTGCTTCTTGGGGGGCGTCAGCACGGTTCTTCCCGTGCCTGGGCCCCATGTCCACTGATCTGTGGGGCACACCGCGAGGCGCTCCAGACCCACCGCCGACTCCCGGAGTGTGCCCTTCGCCTTGTACGAGTCGTGCCTCCGCGCTCGAGCCGATGGGCCATTCGTGTCTCGGAGACGAGATACCGTCGACATACCCACTCCCTCACTCCCTCGTGTGAGTCTGATCCCTCTAGGAAGGCTGCTCGCACCAGGCGTGCTTCGACTGCACCGCGCTGACAGCAGAGTTCACTATGCACGGACAATGCAGCGGTACAAAATAATACGTAGAGGGAGGCAATTCTGCCGAAGCCCGCGGAAAATATACCCGCAGGCAGAGACCACTCCCCAGGGAGTTGTGGCGGTTGTCCTCAGGACCAACCGGAGGGCCTGTTGCTTAACGCTACAACCTACATCCAGGACGGCAGGACCCACGCAGGACCGAGCGTAGGGCATGGGTCCGATGACCCTCTGCGCTCAAGAGGGGCCGGCGGAAAGATCCTTGCCGATGTCCCCGGCACGGCGGATAGTCGACTCAACGCATTTCGATCCTCGACCACCGGGACCGGCGCCTCCAGGTCGTTGAAAAGAACGGACCCTTCTCGCTGACATTCTGCCAAATCGTGGCTTTGATGTTGCCGCATCGCAGCCACCATCGAGTATGACGCTCATAAGATCCGACCGGGAAAGCGGCTCTGCATTCGCATCACCGATCACGAGTATGAGGCGACGGTCTGTGATGGCGTCTTCGCCGTGCGTCACGGCGAATTGGCTTTTGCCCACGGGAGCCCCGGCTGGCCAATGCGTCATGATGGCGTAGTCCGGTGGATGGAGACCTTCCAGCTTTCCTCCTTTCTTGGCCACCTCCAGGGGTTAGCCGAGTGGTAAGAGCGCCCTCTCTGGAAGAGTATCTTAGAATCGCACATTCAGGAATAGTGTCACGCAGAAATTCAAGTGGGGAGAAAAATGGAATCATCGAACAGACAGGAATCAGGAAGCTTAGCGACATTCATTATCGGAGCGTTAGTGGGTGCGGGCCTCGCGTTGCTCTTCGCACCACAGGCAGGCGCGCAGGTGCGCGGGTTTCTTCGTGACTCTGCGGCACGCGTCAAAGATGAACTCGATGAAGCCATCGATCATGGCACAGAGGTTTTGGACAGTGCCGTTGAGCATGGCCAAGAATTCGTCGAGAAGGGAAAGAAGTCTTTGCGTGAGACTGGCCGCCAGGCAAAGGAATTTGGCGAGGCGGGAAGGAAAGCGGTCAATGAACAATAGGACGAACTGGCGTCGCAACACCGCTAGGTGCCCAACGCCCATAACACTGAGAAGCATTCCACGAGAGCAGGATTTTATGTATCGCGCTGGAATAGTCGGGATTCTCGGAGTCAGTCTTATGCTCATTACGGCCTGCGAGTCCATGACCGGAAAAACCGCGTGGCAAACTATGGACGACGCAACCATGGCCGCGATAGACGACGCAACGATGACCGCATCAGTTCAAGAGAAGTTAACGGGGGGCAAACTGCCCAACTTCTCTCGCATCAATGTCACGACTGATCGGAGTGTCGTTTCCTTGAACGGGGTGGTCCGAACGGTGGGAGAGAAGTCGGCGGCGGAAGATCTTGCGCGGCAGGTGGCAGGGGTGAGAAACGTGAACAACAATCTGCACATCCTATCCCTAGCGGATACCGGGTCTGGTCCAGGGAGGCAAGACGGTAGTAATCAAATGAGCGAGGAGGTGGAGGACGAACCGTTACAGCGCATCGAGGCAATCAAAGGCGACGTGTTAGGGGTTGAAGGCGATACCTATTTCGTCAAGGAGGCAAGCGGAAAAGAAGTGCGTTTGCATACCGATGACACCACCCAAAAGACCGGAGACATAAACCAGGGCGATCGTATTGAGGCCCAGATGAATGATCAGAATCACGCGTTATCGATTCGTTCGATCCCCACGAGGGACAGCCGAAATAAAACGAATTAAACTAGGAGATCGTGTGGAGGTAAAGACCCAAATATCCATGCGCTGTCGATGCTCCCAGCCCCATGAACGGAGATGGGTCACCCATATGTAGGAACGACCTCAGCTCTAGTTTGAACGCATGAAAGGAGCTCACATCATGTCATTGATAGAAAAATCCATTGAAGTCAACGTGCCGGTGCAGTTGGCCTATAACCAATGGACGCAATTTGAAGAATTCCCGAAGTTCATGAATGGTGTAGTGCAGGTCAAGCAGATCACTGACAAGCGCCTCCATTGGAAGGCCAACATCGCCGGCATGGAGGAAGAGTGGGATGCGGAAATTACCGAGCAAATTCCGGATCAACGTATTGCCTGGACCAGCAAAGGAGGAGCGATGAATGCAGGCCTCGTGCTGTTTTCTCCCTTATCTGATGCCACATCCAAGCTCAGACTCCAGATGGGATACGTTCCCCGTGGGTCCATTGAGAAGACGGGAGATGCCCTGGGTCTTGTGACTAAATGCGTGGAGGGAGACCTGAAGCGGTTCAAGGAGTTCATCGAATCGCGCGGTCGAGAAACAGCGGATGTTCTGAAGAAAAGTAACGCACTCGATCTGGAGCGAGGGGTATTCACCCTTGAGACTCCAAGAAGAATTGCGGCATCCCTAAAGCGTTCGGCAGAGCGAAGCGGACATCGGAAAAGCACCCCCTACCAGTCAGCGATGTCGATGCTGAATTTGTACATCAATCGAGCGGGCAAGACCCTGCGCGCTTCTCACAAAAGAAAGCTGGAACGAGCAACGGTTCAATTGCGTGCACTATTCAAGAAACGTGGAAACTGACCGGAGATAGTAGAAAAACGAATTCAAAGTTACCGTTCTAAGAGCTGTCTTCGCCTTGGGGGATAGTCACAAACACAGTCAAAGTGTACTTCATCTAAGTCCAGTCACAGTCGGAAGAAAAACTTTAATGTAAATTTCCGGTTACGTACTCTCTCTCAGACCACCACATTATGTTAGGATTTTACTGATGCAATGCAGCTCTTGCACACCTGGAGGCCTAAGGTACATGAACTCACCCGTCGATACGAGTGCGCAGATTGAGCGACACATAACGCGAGCACTTGACCAATTAAAGGAAGCCGACAATCTGGCACGGCACGACCCATATATGAAGGCACG
>JACAFD010000290.1 GCA_013388555.1 Nitrospirota bacterium
CCTGACGCCTAACGGCACCTACTCCCAATCCATCCGATAATTCGGCGCTTCCTTCGTGATAATCACATCGTGCACGTGACTTTCCCGGAGCCCTGCGACCGTCTGCCGAATAAATGTGGCCTTCTGCTGTAAGTCCGAGATCGTCTTGCAACCGCAGTAGCCCATGCCGGACTTGACTCCGCCGACCAATTGGTAGATGACGGCCGCGAGTTTCCCCTTATAAGGCACGCGGCCTTCGATGCCCTCAGGAACCAGCTTCTGCACCGGGCGCCCGCCTTGCCCGTACCGATCTCCGCCGCCTCGCTCCATCGCGCCGATTGAGCCCATGCCGCGATACACCTTATAGGTCCTGGCCTGGTACAGCTCGGTTTCCCCCGGCGATTCTTCCGTCCCTGCCAGGAGTCCGCCGAGCATCACCGAGGAGGCGCCGGCTGCCAAGGCCTTCGTGATATCGCCTGAATGTTTGATTCCACCGTCTGCAATAACTGGGACCCCACTGCCTGCAAGGACTTTGGCGCAATCGGCAATCGCCGTCAACTGCGGCATTCCGGCCCCGGATACAATACGGGTCGTACAAATTGAGCCAGGCCCCACACCCACCTTCACGGCATCGACGCCGGCCCGAAGAAGGTCTTTCGCTGCCTCAGCGGTGGCAATATTCCCCGCGATCACCTCGAGCTCCGGATGACGTTTTTTGATCATCTTGACCGTATCCAGCACGGCTTGCGAATGCCCGTGGGCTGTATCGACCACAATTACATCCACCCCGACCTTCTTGAGCCGCGCCACACGATCTTCCGTATCCGCCCCCACACCGACCGCGGCGCCGACACAGAGCCGGCCGTGCCCGTCCTTGCATGCGTTGGGATACATAATGCGTTTTTCGATATCCTTGATGGTAATGAGCCCCATCAGCTCGAAATGCTTATTCACCACTGGAAGCTTCTCGATCCGATGCTCGTGCAGCACCTCGCGGGCCTTCTCCAAGCTTGTCCCTTCGGGCGCCGTGACCAACTTGTCGCGCTTCATGATCTGCGAGACCTTCAAATCCATCCTGGTTTCGAACCGCAGATCGCGATTCGTGAGAATGCCGACCAGTTTCTTGTCTTTCGTGACCGGAATCCCGGAGATCCGGTATTTCGCCATTAACGCGTGGGCATCGCGAATCGTTTGATCGGGCGAAATCGTGATCGGATCAAGAATCATACCGCTCTCGGATTTTTTGACCCGGTCCACTTCGGTCGATTGGCTCTCCGGCGACAACACCCGGTGAATAATACCGATGCCTCCTTCGCGGGCAATGGCGATCGCCAAACGAGACTCGGTGACCGTATCCATGGCCGAGCTGAGAATGGGAATATTGATCTTGCTATGCCGAGTCAGCCTTGTGCGCAGGTCGACCTCATTCGGCAGGATCTGCGACCTGGCCGGAACCAATACAACGTCGTCATAGGTCAATCCCAAGCGTGGTTCTTTATCTAACATATCTTTCCTTCACGAGCAGACTGTTGATCTAGGCTCTCTTGTCTGTCTGGTCTGTTCGGTCTGTCTCGTGCATGTGGATGAACCCGAAAACCGGACAGACCAGATGGACCAGACAGACTAGGTAACAGTCTTATTACGTCTTCGATGTGCCTTGAGGCTGTTCGATCTCTGCCACAGTCTCGGCGTCTTCCTGGAGCCGTTCGCCTCCCTCGTCAGCCGGCATGAACTGTTCGACCCTGGTGTTCCCGCTGTCGACGACAAACACACTGCCTCTGGCATCCACAGCAACGCCGTAGGGAAAGTTGAACTGCCCCTTTCCGTTCCCAAACCCACCCCACTGAGTAATGAAATTGCCTTCTTTGTCGAACTTCTCGACGCGGTGGTTGCCGGTATCCGTGACATAGACATCGCCGGCCCCATCAACCGCAATACCCCAAGGAGACCTCAACTGACCTGCCTCCTGTGCGAGCGGGCTGCTTGCGTGGCCCGCTTCGACACTGCCGCCCCACTTGGCCAGCACCTGTGGAAGCACATTGGTGCTCGTGTCAAACTTCTGAATCCGGTGATTCCCCATGTCGACGACATAGACAAATCCGTCAGTCTGGTCCACCGCCACGCCGCGCGGGAAGTAGAACTGGCCGTCTCCGCTCCCGAAGCTGCCCCAGGACATGATGAACTCTCCATTCATATCGAATTTCTGGACGCGGAAGTTCGCGCTGTCGGCGACATAGATATATCCGCGCACCCGATCGACCGCGATGCCCCGGGGTGAGTTGAACTGCCCTTCGCCGTTTCCGCGCGACCCGAACTTCATGAGATAGCCCCCGAGCTTCCCGTCGAATTTCTGGACACGGTGATTGTTCGTATCGACGACCCAGACGTCGCCCTTGCCGTCGCACGCAATCCCGGTGGGGTTATGAAAATTCGCATTGGCTGAGCCGAAATTTCCCCAGAGGATGATGAAGTTTCCCGCATTGTCGAACTTTTGTATCCGGTTGTTGCCGTTATCGACCACGAACAGCGATCCCTGTTGATCGATGCTCAACCCGTAGATTGGAGCCATGAACTCGCCGCCATGCAGCAACGAGGCTCCCCGGCCCGTGCGGCCCCATTGAGCCACACAGAGATAGCCGGATGTGTTGATTAAAATAGTCGCTGCCGCAGGGGTAGAGACGTTTCCTCCCACATCCTTAAACCAGACGTAGATCGACTTCTGCCCGTCTCCAGGGGAGAGAATGAAGGGAACCGTCGCGCCGAATTTGGTGATTGGCGTCACATCGACCCACCCCGGGGTCCCCGCCACCGGCGTCATGGGGGCCTCGGAGATAAGGTAAGCCCCCACTCCCGTATCGATGTCGTTCGCTGAAATCGTGACGATCACTTCCGGCGTATTCGCCATGAACGCACCATGGTTGATCACGGCATAGGGATTCTGCGGCGCCGTAATATCGATGAGCACCGGCGTGGCCGTCACTTCACTCGACAGCCCGCTTTCTGCGCCGGTTTCGAAGACCGCGGTTACCGCATAGTAGTAAGGAGTATCGTTCGAGAGACCGGTATGCACGTAGGGATTCGGCACGCCTTCAAGTTTTGTCGCTGACTGGATTGTGAGATTCGGAACGGTATTGAAATAGAGGTTGTAGGACTGGGCGCCGGGAACCTCCATCCAACTGAGGAAGGCTTCCGTATCACCGGCTTTGACCGCCACACTGCCGGGAGGCGGAGTCTCACTCGGCGCCTGACTGGCTGAAGCCTCTTCTTTCCCGCGATTGAGCTCTTCATCCGTCGGCATGTACTTCAAAATGCGGCTATTGCCGCTGTCGACCACATACACTGCACCTTCTTTGTCGACCGCAATGCCATAGGGATAATTCAGCTGTCCTTCGGTCCTTCCACGGTTTCCCCAGGCACAGAGGAAGGTCCCGTTGCCGTCGAATTTTTGAATGCGATGGTTTCCGGTATCAACGACATAGACGTTACCGAGCGCATCGCAGGCAATTCCCCAGGGAGACTTGAATTGGCCTGGACCGGCCCCTTCTCGACCCCACTTGGCCAGGAAGCTTCCACGGGCATCGAATTTCTGAACGCGATTATTGCTTTCATCAGCCACGAAGATATTGCCGACAAAATCGACCGCTACGCCACGGGGGAAAAAGAAGGCGCCGTCGAAGCTCCCGTCACGGCCCCACTTCAGCAATGCCGTTCCATCCTAGGTAAATTTCTGGATACGCGCATTGCTCGTGTCGGATACGTACAGATTGCCTTCTGTGTCGGTGGCCAGTCCCCAGGGCACATCGAACTTACCCAGATCAGCCCCGCGCCAGGCAAATCCGAACTTGCCCCAGGCCTGCATCACATTACCATCTAGATCGAATTTCTGAATGCGGTTATTCCCGCTGTCTGCAATGTACAACACATCTCTCGGTCCGACTACCAGTCCGCGCGGATAGTAGAAGCTGCCTTCCTGTGAGGAGGGGTCTCCGCCCCATCGCGCGAGAAACTTCCCCGACTTGTCGAACTTCTGAATCGAATGGTTATCTGTGTCTGCGACGTAAATATTGCCGTCTTTGTCGAGCGTGATCCCCGTGGGGGAGCTGAACTCGCCGTCGTCCACACCTTCTCGACCGATGCTCATGGCCAATAGATAGGGCGAGGGAATCGCCATGACCTCTTGAGATTCGGGACTCTCACCCTTCTGCGTCACCACGGTGACGACGTAGTGGTAGCAGGTCCCGTTGGCCAGATCATCATGAACGAACGGGCTCCGAGCACCTTCCAGACAGGTGCCTTTTTCTTTGTTTACCCCAATGACGGATTTAAAATCGTCGGCAGAGGCAATCGGACGCGTGAGTTCTGAAGGCTTGATCATCACGCCCTTCGTCGTCTGGAAATAGAGATTGTAGTACATGGCATCGGGAACGGGATCCCAGGTGATGGTGATCCGGCCATTCCCCGATTTCGCTGCCACATTAGCCGGCGGTGGCGGAAGTTCTTCCTCTGCAGCAATCGAATCGCCGGCGCCCCATTCTCCCTGTGTTCCGTCGATGGTCAGACATAATCGATCGAGCCGAAACATCTCGTCGAACAGCCATGCTTTGATCATATGGTGGTGCCTTGTGTGACAGGACCGGGTGATACGGAAGAACTTCGCCTCTTTCAACAACTTAGATCGAGAAAAAGAAGTCTAGCAAAGCCGCTTGAGGGGAGTCAACGGGGCCTGAGCGCCCTCGGTGCTCGCGCAACGCGCGGCCTCACCGCAGGGAGTAGGCAGACCGCCCTTCTTGCTCGCAGAACGCGCACGATGAAACGGTGCTCGTTCGATGCGCGCAGGGAAGAACAGTCTGCCTTGTATCTTGAATCCCGTGTCTCAACGATGGAATCATTCTCCAAGCGGGCGTGATAGACCGATTCAGCCGAGGTCGTCTGAGGCCGAGGAGTAGCCCGGGTCGTC
>JACAFD010000291.1 GCA_013388555.1 Nitrospirota bacterium
AGACAAGACCAACCAGATGAACCAGACAAACCAACAAAGCTTTTCCGCAGCCGCCTAGCAGGCTGCGGAAAAACTCGGTTTACACACAATATACTGCTGGAATCCTCCATGTTGGCGCCGATGGCAACAAAGCCGCAGGATGCTCAAAATGGCCGTCCAGCAAGGCCGCAGCGAGCGAAGAGGCGAGGCGTACGCTTCGGTACGTTGAGCCTCTGAGCGACGCGAGAACGAAGCTGGCGGACATTTTCAGCATCCTGCTAGACGTTGTCTCCCTCCGTCGTCGTCCTCCGCCTCGTTGCCGCTTTCACCTTACCCCATTGCCAATCGGTGATTTCCGGCATGTCTTCGCCGTGCTTCGCGATGTATTCTTTGTGCTCGATCAGCTTGTCACGAATCGCCTGCTTGAAATAGGCGGCGCGGGACCCGAGTTGCGGCAGCCGATCGATCACGTCGGCGGCGAGATGAAACCGGTCGAGATCGTTCATCACCACCATGTCGAACGGCGTGCTCGTCGTGCCTTCTTCCTTGTAGCCGCGCACGTGCATGCTCTTATGGTTCGTCCGCCGGTACGTGAGCCGATGGATGAGCCAGGGGTAGCCGTGGAAGGCAAACACGATCGGCTTGTCTTTGGTGAACAGCGCATCGAAGTCCAGGTCGGACAGGCCATGCGGGTGCTCGCTCTGCGGCTGCAGTTTCATCAAATTGACGACGTTGATGACCCGGATCTTCAGCTCCGGAAGATGCTGACGAAACAGATCCACGGCGGCCAGAGTCTCCAGCGTCGGCACATCTCCGCAACAGGCCATGACAACATCGGGTTCTCCATCCTTGTCATTGCTGGCCCATTCCCAGATTCCGATGCCCGCCGTGCAGTGTTTGATCGCCTGGGCCATCGTCAACCATTGCGGAGCTGGCTGCTTGCCCGCGACGATGACGTTCACATAATTACGGCTACGCAGACAGTGATCAGTGACCGACAGCAGCGTGTTGGCATCCGGCGGCAGATAGACGCGCACGACATCCGCTTTCTTGTTCACGACGTGATCGATGAAACCGGGATCTTGATGGCTGAATCCATTATGATCCTGCCGCCAGACGTGCGAGGACAACAGGTAATTGAGCGAGGCGATCGGCCGCCGCCAGGGAATTTCGTTGCAGACCTTCAGCCACTTGGCATGCTGGTTGAACATCGAGTCGATGATGTGAATGAACGCCTCGTAGCAGGAAAAAAACCCGTGCCGGCCGCTCAAGAGATACCCTTCCAGCCACCCCTGGCACTGGTGCTCACTGAGCATTTCCATCACGCGTCCGTCAGGGGCCAAATGGTCATCGTAGGGATAGCGATCCGCCATCCAGCTGCGGTTGGTGACCTCCAGCGCATCTTGCCAGCGGTTTGAGTTGTTCTCGTCCGGACTGAACAGACGGAAATTGCGGCTCTCCATGTTCAGCTTCATCGTGTCGGCCAGGAACTTTCCCATCTGGCGGGTGGACTCGGCCTCAATGGCGCCGGGTGTCGTGACCTTGACGGCATAGTTGCGGAAGTCCGGCAGACGCAGGTCCCTGAGCAAGAGACCGCCGTTGGCGTGCGGATTGGCGCTCATGCGGCGCGTACCCTTCGGCGGAAGATCAGCGAGCTCGGGCATCAGCCGGCCGGTTTTGTCGAACAGCTCCTCCGGCTTATAGCTCTTCATCCACTTTTCAAGAATTTTCACATGCTCGGGCTTTTCATGCATTTCACCCATCGGCACCTGGTGGCTGCGCCAGTAGTCCTCGCACCGTTTGCCGTCGATTTCCTTGGGGCAAGTCCACCCCTTGGGCGAACGGAGGATGATCATCGGCCAACGCGGCCGCTCCTTCACACCCTTCGTCCGCGCCTGGGTCTGGATACTGCGGATTTCATCCATGCAGGTGTCGATCGTATCAGCCATGAGCTGGTGCATCTTGGCCGGATCACTGCCCTCGACGAAATGGGGCCGGTAGCCGTAGCCGCGGAAAAGCTGATCCAATTCTTCGTGGCTGATACGAGCCAGCACGCAAGGATTGGCGATCTTGTACCCGTTCAGGTGCAGGATCGGCAGCACGGCTCCGTCGGTCGCCGGATTGAGAAACTTGTTGGAGTGCCAGGAGGTCGCCAATGGTCCGGTTTCCGCCTCGCCGTCGCCGACGACGCAGGCGACGATCAGGTCGGGATTGTCATACGCAGCCCCATACGCGTGAGAGACCGCATACCCCAACTCGCCGCCTTCGTGTATTGAGCCGGGGGTCTCGGGCGCCACGTGGCTGGGAATGCCTCCGGGGAACGAGAACTGCTTGAACAGCCGCTGCATGCCCTCTTCGTCCTGTGCGATGTTCGGATAGACCTCCGAGTAGGTGCCTTCCATGTAGGTATTGGCGACGATGCCGGGACCGCCATGGCCCGGACCGATAATGTAGATCATGCTGAGGTCCCGTGCCTTGATCGCTCGATTCAGATGGGCATAGATGAAATTGAGACCCGGGGTGGTACCCCAGTGACCCAGCAGCCTCGCCTTCACATGTTCCTTACTCAGCGGCTTCTTCAGCAGCGGGTTATCGTGCAGATAAATCTGTCCCACCGAAAGATAGTTCGCCGCCCTCCAGTAGGCATCGATCAATTTCAGTTCCTTCTGCGATATCGGATTTCCCATGACCTCTCCTTTCCCTCTGATTGATAGACTCGGCTCTGTTGACTTATGACTGTGCATCTCGCACGCACTGAACCGTCTCCCTGGCAATCCAGGTTTCTTCGTCCGCCGCGACCACGTAGGCCGCCAACCTCGATCCATCCACCGTGATTTTTGCCGCGCAACCCGGCGCAAGCCCAACCGCCGCTCGATTGCAGTCGGGGTCAAGCCTCAGGCCGCACCATTCCATGTTGTGGCAAATCCGTTCCCGAATCTCCGGTGCATTTTCTCCAATTCCCCCTCCGAAGACGATGGCATCGGCGCCGCCTAACACGGCAAGGTAGGAACCGAGATACTTGCGCACCCGATAGCAGAACAGATCTATGGCAAACTCCGCCCGTTTGTCCTGCTCCTGCCCGGCCACGCGGAGCAACTCCCGCATGTCGTTTGACCGGCCTGAGAGCCCCAGGAGACCCGACCGCTCGTTGAGCCACCGCTCGACTTCAGCTGCTTCGACCTTCTCCCGGTCCGACAAGTAACCGACAATGGAGGCGTCCACATCGCCCGAGCGTGTCCCCATCACCAACCCCTCCAGCGGGGTGAACCCCATCGAGGTTTCGACCGACCGGCCTTGTGCGATCGCGGCAACGGAGCAGCCATTGCCTAGCTGCAGGGTGATCAGCCGCACTTCCTCCAAGGGAGTCCCCGTATAGACCGCATACCCGCCCGCGAGCGAGGCATGCGCAATCCCGTGGAACCCGTAGCGGCGGATCCGGTGCCGCAAGGCCAGCTCAGTAGGGATCGCATACTGCCTGGCGACTTCCGGCATGGTCCGGTGAAGGCCGTGTCGAACACGGCCACCATCGGCAGTGTCGGGCCAAAAGCCGCCCGCGCTCCGCGGATCCCTGCAAGGCACGAGGGATTATGCAGGGGTGCCAACTCGGACAGCGCATCGATGCCTGCCTCAACCTGTTCAGTAATCATTATGGACTTCACATACTGATCTCCTCCGTGCACCACCCGATGCCCGACCGCGTCGATCTGCCCCAGAGAGCCGGCCAGGCGATCGAGCAAAACGCGCAAGGCATGGGCATGATCCCGAATCTCCAACGTCGTCGAACGGTCTACAGTCTGCCCCCTCACCTCCAGGCTTGCGACGCTCCCGATGCCCTTCACGGCGCCCTGGAGCAACGCCGGCTGAGTGATCCGTACGCCCATCGACTCTTCGACCACATCCACGAGTCGAAATTTGATGGACGAGCTCCCGCTGTTGATCACCAGAACCTGCATGTCAATGCTGAAGCCTCGCGGCACGTACCCGGGAGATATCAGTCATCGTGCCAGTCCGAGCGATGCGCCGGCTCATTGGCACCGGCCGCTTCGCGCTCCAGCTTGTCGGTATAGCAACCCCTTGCCGCCTCGCTGTTGCACTTGGCCCGATGATGGAAGGCCTGTTGGGCCGCCTTCAAGTTTTCCTTTTTCCCGTGCCAGGCCTCAAGCGCCACGTCCTGTAGGGCGCGACCGTATGAAAAACTGATCGACCAGGGTTTCGGTCCGTCCAGGCGATTGATGGCATCGAGATGCGCGGTCGCCGTCACGCTCGGCTGTCCGCCGGACAAGAACACGATGCCGGGAACCGCCGCCGGTACATGACGTCGCAATCAGCGCAACGTGGCCGTTGCGACCTCCTGCACGGTGGCTTGCTTGGGGCACACTGTTCCGGCGATCACCATGCTGGGTTTCAGGAGCATGCCTTCAAGCCTGACGCACTGCTCGAAGAGCGCGTCGAAGACCCTATGGAGCACTGAACTCGTGACCTCATCGCAACGCTCGATGGTGTGAGCCCCGTCCATCAGAACCTCTGGCTCCACGATCGGCACGATGCCTTGTTCCTGGCACAAGGCGGCATACCGGGCCAATGCATGGGCGTTGACGTTCACACACATCGGGCTGGGTAGCTTGTCGGTGATGCGAATGACCGCCCGCCACTTGGCGAATCGCGCGCCCATGGCCGCATATTCCTTCAGGCGGTCCCGAAGTCCATCGAGCCCTTCGGTCATTTTTTCTTCCGGTGAACCGGTCAGCTCCTTTGCACCGGTATCCACTTTGATCCCCGGAACAATTCCCTGCTTGGATAACACCTCTGCCAACGGTACCCCCGCAGCGTTCTTCTGGCGGATGGTCTCGTCATACATAATGACACCACTGATAAACGCGGCTGCTCCCGGCGTCGTAAAAAACATTTCGCGATAGGTACGACGGCTGTCCTCAGTGGAGGCAATTTTCAAGGCGTCGAACCGTTTGGTGATTGTGGACACTGTTTCATCTGCTGCCAGAATACCCTTGCCTTCAGCGACCAACTCTCTTGCCGTCTGTTCCAAGTTTTGCCGTCCCATAATGGATATCTCCCCCAATCTCCGGATTCGTTACCTTCTGATTCTTTACCTTCTATATGATGTAATTTCCCGCTCTCTTATTTCCGGCAGATCCATCCGAAATAACTATAAATGGAGGTACTGTATACATCGTTCCAAGTGGGTGCAACGGTTAATTCCTTGTAACTTTCTTCGTCCTGCTCAGCGCATCGAGCAAGAGCAATGCCGTAAATACGTAGCGGGAATGAGTGCACTCTTTTGCTCAGAAACGTTAACATTTCCGGAAGTCAAGAGAGGAGGGCAGGCTGCAGATGGAAGACAGCCAGGTGGGGAGAATCGCGACAGAAGCAACAAGTGGAGATGCCCCAATTCGCCACAAGCGGGAATGGCTTGCTTCCTCGGATGCCTATGACGGGATCCGGCAAGCTTGACGTACTTTGACCGGTGATGGTAGTTTCCCTCTCCTGAGTCACCATAACGACTCCGCTTCGATGAACAAGTAGGTATAGCCGACATGCCCAGCCTTCAATCCGTCAGACGGAAGATCGAATCCGTTAAGAAAACCCAGAAAATTACAAAGGCCATGAAAATGGTCGCGGCGGCGAAACTCAAACGCACGCAGGCCCGCATTCTCGCGGCACGGCCCTACGCCCTGAAGATGCGGGAGGTGATCCGCACCCTGAGCCGACGTGTCAATCGAGAGGCGCACCCGTTGCTCCGCAAACGGGAAGGGGCCCACCGTAACGTGATCCTGACGGTCGTGACGAGCGACCGCGGATTGTGCGGGGCGTTTAACGCGAACATTCTCCGCACGGCAGTTAATGCACTGAAGGAATTGGAGTCTCGCGGTGTGAAGGCTGAGGTGGCTGTGGTCGGTCGAAAAGGCCGCGACTTTTTTCGTAGACGCGACTGGAAGGTGCGTCGGGAGATAGTGGACATCTTCGACAAATTGTCGTTCGAGCACGGCATGGTGATGGGAGAAGAGTTCCCTGCCATCGCCGACTACTCGGAGGGACGTATCGATGCAGTGTTTTTCATTTACAATGAGTTCAAATCCGCGATCCAGCAACGGGTGGTTGTCGAACAGCTCCTTCCATTCGACTGGATCGTTGAAATCACCAGCGCGAAAGATCTTGACCAAGTCACCGAGGCAGTCCCCGGAGGCTATCTGTACGAACCGAGTGAGGACGAGCTGCTCAAACACCTTCTGCACCGTAACCTCCACGTCCAGGCGTACCGCGTGCTGCTGGAGTCTTCAGCTGCCGAGCAGGGTGCCCGTATGGCTGCAATGGACGGCGCCACGCGCAACGCGGGTGAACTCATCAAAAAGCTGACGACCTACTACAACAAGACCAGGCAAGGGGTCATCACCAAGGAACTCATGGATATTGTGGGTGGCGCCGAAGCCCTGAAATAACCCTGTTTGTTCATCTGGTCTATTTGGTTCATTTGGATGCTCTGGTTTGTTTTGTTTAACCAAACAAACGAGACAAACCAAATAACGTTCTTCTTACGCTGGCGGACTTTTTCAGC
>JACAFD010000267.1 GCA_013388555.1 Nitrospirota bacterium
CGCAGGATCTTCACGGCAAGTTAGATCACGGGGATGGGTTCATCTTGCCAGTACTTACTAAATTCAGGGAGTTGCGTGAGCGTGGACATATCGGTCATCCGGTCCAAGAATACCTTGCCGATGAGATGATCCATTTCGTGCTGGATACAGACGGCATAGAGCCCGGTCGCTTCGAAATCCATCGATTTGCCTTGACGGTCCAACGCCTTGACTCTTACGACCGACGGCCTCGTGACCTTTCCCCGCAGCCCATCCACACTTAAGCAGCCCTCCCAGTTTTCGACAAGCTCCGGGCCATAGAAGATAATCTTGGGATTGATGAGCACGGTCTGCGGAAATCCGTCTTCCCCTTCACAACCCATCACGACCAATTGAATCGAGCGTGATACCTGAGGTGCTGCCAACCCAATCCCCGGTTCAGCCAGCATCGTCTGCAGCAAATCGTCGATGAATTGCTGCATGTCATACGTGCGAATGTCGCGGGGATCGACCTTGGCCGCAACCTGCCTCAAGACTGGATTACCGAGCTTCGCAATGGTGAGCCTGGGCATAATCGGCACCTCAAATCCTTCAATCAAACGATAAGACGTGAAGGAGAACCAGCAAAATATAACACAGCATTTTTCGCGCTCGCAAGACAGGATCACGCGAGAAAGGCGAGACGGGCGGGACGCGCGAGACGAGGTAAACAAGGGAAGAGAACCAAATCCCTGTCGTGTCGCGCGTTTCTCGCGAGTCTCGCATGCGCGCTTAGCGCGCACGCGAAGGCCGTTTCGGATCCGAAAATTCGAAGCTATCCTTCTGGCTGTTCCACCATTCCACCCATTCAGTCGTCCACTCCTGACGGTCTTGCTTGGTCGACGTCTCCCAATCGTGAAACTCCGTTTCATGTCGCGTGAGAATCCAAAGCGACTGCACCGCTGAGAGTCCGACAAAACGTTCCTCGTCGGCAATCATCCCGATCAGAATCGGCACCACTGACTTTTCTCTGATATACCGCGCTTCAAACGCAGCGGCCTTCCGAGTCGATGAATTCTGATCCTTCGCCATCACCTCAATCGCGTCCACAGCTTTCGCTGCGTCCAATCGAACGGCTACCCGCAATGCATGTTCACGTACCCGCGGAATCTCGTTCGGTTCCTTGGCCGCTGTGACGAGGGCCGGAACCGCCGAGGTTGCCTTCAACATCGAAATTGTTTCAATAACGTTATACCGAATGCGCGGCCCAGGCATGGTCAGACCTTTTATGAGGACCGGCACGGATGGCTCGCCGAGATGCACGAATTCTCCCATTGCCCAAAACTCCTGTGCACCCTCCAGCAACGGCAGCAGCGCTTCTGCCCTTTGGACCTCTTGGGGAGTCAGCGGCTTCGTATTCTGCGGAACGGATTCTGCCGGGAGATCCTGTCCCTTCGGAGGCGCTTCGTAAGGCACCTGGACCGGGATGGCCCAGCCTTTTCCTATGGGCTCGGCCCACAGAGTCTGAGCCATTCCCAACATCAACGACATCAGGACGATTACCCACTGACAGAGGCATCGTTGCTGCACAGTCATCCCCTTTCTCTCAATTCTCCATGACTCGAATCGCGCCGATGGAAGATTTCCCACGACACCGGTAAGACCACCAACAAGAGGGCCGGACTTGTGTGAGATCCTGCAAGGATGGACTCGCGGGGCGAAATCCCACGGTACGAAACCTCCAGGCACAGGCTCAGCAGGCTGCGGAAAAACTATGATGAAGCCGGCCGAACGTTTATAGCCTGTATATCTGGGATAGGAGAGGCCTGTTTAGAAGTCGAGCCCTACCTTGGAATTGGAGTCACGAAGATGCTTGCGGACCCGGACTTGCTCATGGTGTTTACGCAATAACTGACGCCGAATAACGTCCCGATCTTCAGCCACAATGCGCACCAATCGATCGACATCTTCCGCATGCTCACGAACCAATTCGGACAACTTTGCCATTTGGCTTTCAAGGTGTTCTAACCGCCAGAGCGAATCTTTCCGGCTGTCCAGGGCCGGCTTCTGAACCGCCTTCTGTTTCACAAGTGATGTGACCAGTACATCCCGCTTCATGCTTGCTCCTTTGCTCGAATACTCACAGTGACTTCCCCACTGTCCAGCCTAGTATCATCTCAGATCCTCGCGATGTCAACGAGTCTGCATTCTTTCTATTTCCACAGCGTCCTGTTACAATTCGCGGCAATGCAGAATATTTTCACCATGGTGCTGGCGGGCGGGAAGGGCGAGCGGCTCCATCCTCTCACCGAACACCGGGCCAAGCCGGCAGTTCCTTTTGGCGGGAAATATCGCATTATCGACTTCACACTCAGTAATTGCCTCAACTCCGGGCTTCGAAAAGTCGCGGTCCTTATCCAATACAAATCCCACTCCCTCGACCGTCATATCCGCACGGGCTGGAACATCCTCAACGGCGAACTCGGCGAATTCATCGCCTCGATTCCACCCCAGCAACGGATCAGTGAAGAATGGTACCAAGGCACTGCCGACGCGGTCTATCAAAACCTGTTTCTCCTCGACAGCGAACAACCGGA
>JACAFD010000214.1 GCA_013388555.1 Nitrospirota bacterium
GAACTTGGATCGGGCAAGAACGTGGTGACCATCCTCTGCGACACCGGCGAGCGGTATATCAGTATTGAGAAATACTTCAACATTTGAGATCTCTTTCATAAATTGAGCGAGGAGGGATGCTCAAAATGGCCAGCCAACGAGGCCGCAGGCGAGAAGAAACAGGAGGCGTACCCTCTCGGGTACGTTGAGGATTTTCCCGAGCCGAGAACGAAGTTGAAAGCCATTTTCAGCATCCTTAGATGTTGAAGTATTTCTCAATACTGATATACCGCTCGCCGGTGTCGCAGAGGATGGTCACCACGTTCTTGCCCGATCCAAGTTCTTGGGCCACTTTTTGCGCGGCGAACACGTTGGCCCCCGCTGATATTCCCACTAAGAGACCTTCTTTTTTCGAAAGCTGCTTGGCCATTTGATAGGCCTCGTCGTCTGTTACCGTCATCACACGATCGAGAATGGCCCGGTTCAATACTTTCGGGATGAACCCCGCGCCGATACCCTGAATCTTATGGGGCCCTGCGTCTCCACCGGACAAGACCGGTGATCCGGCCGGTTCCACCGCAATTACTTGCACTGCCGGATTCCGTTCTTTAAACAATTCTCCGCATCCGGTAATGGTGCCGCCCGTACCTACCGCCGCCACAAACGCATCGATTTTTCCATCGAGCGACTCGAGAATTTCAAGCGCCGTGGTCTTCTTATGCATGGCTGGGTTAGCCGGATTGGAAAACTGATCCGGCATAAAGTACGAGGGATTTTGCGCGATGAGGCTTTCCGCCTCCCGGATCGAACCCTTCATGCCTTCCCACGCCGGTGTCAGGACAAGTTGCGCACCATAGGATGATAGGAGGCTGGCCCGCTCCATGCTCATGCTCTCCGGCATCACAAGGATCAGCTTATAGCCGCGGACTGCGGCTACCAAAGCCAGGCCGATCCCGGTGTTTCCGCTCGTCGGTTCGACGATCGTGCCGCCCGGCTTTAAGGTGCCCAGCCGTTCCGCCTCGTTGATCATATTGAGGCAGATTCGATCCTTGACGCTGCCACCGGGATTGAAAAACTCGACTTTTCCATAGATTGTCGCTCCGCCTGGAGGTGACAACCGGTTCAGGCGTACGAGGGGAGTCCGCCCGATGAGTTCGGTGATGTCTTTGTGCAGGGTCATCGTCACCGTCCACCTCCCATATAAAACAAGAACTCGACCCGATCGCCGTCGTTCAGGTGGGTAGTGGCGAGATGTTCACGGTCTACCATGGTATCGTTGACCTCTACTGCAACCATTTGCGGTTCAATCTTTTTGGCTTGGAGAAGGGTGAGGACCGTTCCCCCTGAAATCTCCTCTGCCTTGCCATTGATTTTGACCTGCATGAAGACTCCTAAGATGGCCAAGAGATTAAACAATTTCAACACGTTATCAAAGCAACTTCTCCATTGTCAAGGTAACGGAAACGGCTCTCTCATAGCGTTGGTCTCTAAATATGCGCTAGAAGAAATTGATGATTTCGGGTATGCTGCGCCCCGCGCGGGGTATCAGACCCCCGTACAATGAAAGGATAGACATGGAACGACGGGCTGCCTCCCATACTGAAGAAGAGGAGATGAACCATCGCCGCCGGTTGTTGAATGCCGCGAAGAAAGGCGATCAAAAGGCGATTGGCAAGCTCCTAGAGCTCTATCAAGTGCGGATCTATAGCGGCGATATGGTGACGAAGTTGAATAGAACGTCCGCGACGCACAAACTTCAAGCTCAACTCGCGGAAGGGAAACCGGTCAAGGGTGGCTCGGGAAGTCACGGCAAGAAAACTCCACCTGCGAAGCCTGCTCCAGCTAAACACGCCCCTGCGAAAGCAAAGGCTAAGTCTACGCCGAAAGCGAAACCAAAATCACGACCAGCCAAAGCAGTAGCAAAGAAGCACAAGAAGAAACACAAAAAGTAGCAGGCGGCGATTATTGCACGGCCACTCGGAGCCCCCCTCCCGCCAGTTTTCCGGCTATCTCTTCCGCTTGTGCCAGCGTGCCCGCAAACACGATGGCTTCCCCGTCATGGTCGATCTTCCATGCCAGCTCAAAGGCCTTTGTAGTGTTCATGCCTGGAATGTGCTGGCAAAAGAGCGCAATGACTTGGTCATAGGTATGACACTCGCAGTTGAACACGACCACCCGCGCGTCGACCTCGGCACCTGTGTCGATGCTCGTGGTTTCTGTCGGGACAGGGGGTGCGAAGGGAGTTTTTGTGCCAGCCATGGGGGCGAATTCTAGCAGATTGGTTTCAATTTTTAATAGCCTGTCCGGACAAGCAGATGATTGATTGTCGGCCAATTCTCGCGGAGGCAGGATTGCGTGTAGAGTGCGAAATGTGAAGGGGAGTCTGTGGCCGGTTGGATCTGGTGAGCCAGAGCCAAAGTCTGCGTATAGACAAGTGAGGCTGATGTCTTGACAAGGGCGAGGCCATACTCAAAGAGGTATCCCTCCTCAAGGGTCACGTCTCTCTTCGACAAAGCTCTCACCAGGTCGAGATCATAGATTTGCTGTCCGAACGAGTGGTCCATGAGGCGCAGGAGTGCAGCAGGGCCAGGCACGAGACGGTCGCCGACACGAAGACTGTGGGACGGCTCGAAGAGTCCACGTTGAAGACGACGATCCCAGCGAAGCGCGGTGTGAAAGCGCGCGCGCCAAAGAGGGTCGCGAAGGTCGCGATTGACGGCAGCTGCCACCGTCGATGGGAGGGGGCCACTCACATCATAGCCTTGCACGAGGCGTCCGGACTCGATAAGGTCCGGGAAACTCAAGCCCATCCGTTCTTGGAACGCAGTCATCCCGGACATAGGGGTCAATTGCAGCGCCATGAAGTCGCGGAAATGGACGGAGGCAAAGCGAACCAGGAGCCGTGCCAAAGTATCCGGGTGGCATAGATGAAAGGGGTAGAACAGCGCGTGGGGTTCGCCTAGCAGGAATCTGGGCGGGACTGGCGCGGCTCGCGCGAAAAGCGCGACATGCGAATCTTGATTCCGAATGTCTCGCTTTTCTCGCGCAGCCATCTGCCTCAGAACTTATCCATGTCGATGACTTCCGTCGCCTCCCACAAATTCTTCGACTCCGCATGTGCCAGAGCCTTCACCCTGTCCTCTTCCGTTTCTTCGCCGAATTGAACCGGTTGCTTCGGCATAGTCTGTGTCTTAACGGATTGAGACGAGTCTGTCTCCGGTGTCTCCGGCTGTTTTCTTCGTTTCTTAGCAGGATCCATATTGACGGGCATGGTATCTCCACTGTGATTCGCACTCAGTGTCCACCCGGCATAATGGCAAAGTCAATCCGTGTGATGCCCACGCGAGAGAAGGGGCTTGTATCTTTGAGCAGGCTGTTCAAAATGACCGTCCAGCAAGGCCGCAGCGAGTGAAGGCCCGAGGCGTACCCTTGCGGTACGTTGAGGGTCTGAACGATGCGAGAACGAAGCTGGCGGGCTTTTTCAACAGCCTGCTAGTACAACTGCCCCGCGATGGTGTCGGCAAAAAGACGGCCTCGTGCCGATAGTCTGCTGCGCTCACCCTCTTCTTCGATCAACTGGTCCGTGAGTAACTGCGTGGTGACTGATGCGAGCCCGTAGTTTGCGGCATGTTGATGAAGGTGGTGTGTGGGAATTCCTTGAATGAGTCGCAGGCCAAAAATCACGGCGTCGCGGAGTTGCTCCTCCTCCGAGAGCCTGGTGCGATCGTCAATAGGAATACGGCTTTTCGCGAGCGATTCATTGTAGGCTGCAAGGTCGGCAACATTGCCAAATCTTGTCCCGTCGAGATAGGACTGTCCGCTCGGTCCCAATCCAAGATATTCGCCGTTGGTCCAGTAGAGCAGGTTGTGTCGGCAGGCATAGCCTGGTTTGGCATAGTTCGACACCTCGTATCGCTCGTAGCCGGCGTCACTCAATATCTGTTGCGCTGCCTTGTCCATGTCAATCTGCAGGCCTTCATCCGGAACTGAGCTCCGTCCTCGTCTGATCTCAGTAGCCAGCTTCGTATCTTCTTCGACCGTCAGGGCATAGCAGGACAGATGCGTGGGCTCCAACGCGAGACAATGAGCGAGTGTCCGTTGCCAGCCCTTGAGGCTTTGACCGGGGAGTCCGTACATTACATCGAGATTGATGTCGGTAAACCCGGCGGCTCTGGCCTGCTCAACTGCTCTAATGGTTTGATGAACGGCACCGGGCCGTCCGATTCGAGCCAGATCGCTCTCTTCCATCGATTCCGCGCCGAAACTCATTCGAGTGACGCCGGCCTGAAGTAGTTGTGTGAGATCCTGCCAGGGCATCGTAGAAGGGTGAGCTTCAACGGTGATTTCACAGTCTGAGGCAAGAGTGAAATGCGTGCGAATCTCAGAGAGGATCGTGAGCAGCTGAGTCGTGGCGAGCGCCGTCGGTGTGCCACCTCCAAGATAGACCGACTGGATGGCACGGGTTGCGGACGGATATTCTTGGGCCGACAGTCGGATCTCTTGAAGCAGGGATCGGACAAAAGCCTCCGCGCGGCTCTCGCGATGGATTTCAAGGTAGAAAGAACAGAAGTCACATCGTTGCCGGCAGAAGGGGATATGGAGGTATAAACCGAGGGGTGTGGGTGTCATGACGTAAGGCTGAATCCTTGAGGTTTGGAAAAGTCCCGTGCAAGGACGATTTCAATTTCATCGGCAGGAGATTTTCCGCGATTGCGCACGTGCGTGTGCCAGGACCGGTGCTGACGCAGCGATTCGAAGAGTGCTTTGAGCAGATCGGGTTTAATCAGCGCTTCCCACTCGCGCACCCAGGCATGATGCTCTTCATCGCCCTCATACTCGTCAGGGAATGAGGCTTCGAGGCTGAACCGAAAGGTAAAGGTTTTTTCTTCCTGGTACATAGAACTCCTCGCTCTATTGGCGGATTGCGAAGTGGCCGGCCCGATCTTTATAATACCCTACAAGAGAGGGAGTACAATCCATGCCTATCTTCGAATATGTCTGCGCGGAATGCAATCATCGGTTCGAGCTGTTGGTCTATGGCTCAACGAGCCCTGCCTGTCCAAAATGCAAAACCACGAACTTGGAGAAACAGATTTCTTCGTTCGGCGTCGGCGGCACAGATGGCTGGGTACTGCCGGGTAATGGCGGAGGTGCCTGCGGAAGTTGCGGTGACCCGCGCGGCCCCGGTTCCTGCTCCACAAATTGACCATGGAGTCCGGCGAACAAGCTCTGCAGCGTGCGATTACCACCATCCATCAGTCCGACCCTCTCATTAAATTGCTCAGTCAGGTAAGGCTTGGCAGGATGAAACCAACCGATGCCGGACTGCGTGCCGTCACCGATTCGTGGATGGGCACCTATCAAAAGGTTCTTGAATCCGGCGGATTCAGTCGCCACGCTTTGCGCCGTATCGACCCTAATCCTCGTCTGGCAATATTAATTGAATGTGGAGTGGTCACGGCTGACCGGCGAGCGGTAACTGATCTCCGCGCAAGTTTTGAGCGGGCCGTCGCTGGTGCAACGGAGTAATCGTTATCCCATGTTGGTTCTCTGGGGCATGGCCGTACTGATCCTGACCATAGGATCGGTTGGAGAAGGATGGGCAGAAGATCCTTTTGGCGTGAGACCACTTCTGACGATCGCGCCCATGGATCTTCATACAATCCTGCCGCCTGACTCCCGTATTTTGATCGATCCTCGCTCGATCGAGCAGTTTCTTGACGCACTCGATAAAACCCCGCCGGACTGGGGCTTGGTCTATGGCAACGGGCACCATAACCCTGCACGGGATGAGCGACTATTCACGCTGAACCGGGAGCGTGATGCCAAACGTGCAGGCAATCCTGTCTTAACCCAACTCATCAGCTTTGTCTGGTTCGGCGAATTGTCCCGATATGACGCGGAGGCAGGTGGATTTCACGTTGCCCTTGGCCCCAAATTTACGCTGACTAGGTGGGGTGTCGTGCGATTCAAGTATGAGTATTTTGAGGGTGATCTTGTGGCAAAGGCTTCAGCACCGCTACGAGACGAACTCGAACAACGGTTTGCGCGGGGTGAGTCGGTCGATGTCATCGTAGCCATGACCGGGCGGCTCATTTCGGAGGAGTCGTTGCTGTACGATTTCTCGCATGACCAAGAGGGCCTCGGTGTGATTATGCCGGTGGTTAAACTTGAACGGCTCGATTATCTGTTGACTGGCAAGTAAATCTGACCCTTTTCATTGACTTCCAATTCTCTCCTGGCGCTCCTCCAGTCCTGATCCCCCGTCCCCAGATCGCACCCCTTCTGGTGGCTCCCCGAATTTGTTTTGTTGAACCACCGACAGCTCGATCAACTTTTGCTGAGTGATGATGCAAACCGTCGCATTATCATGAGGTTCGAGAGGGTTACAGTTGCTGCTAAACTTAGCGCAGGTTGTTGGCCGGATCAGAGAGGGTTTTCACCCTCCGATAACTCAATCCATCAGGAGGAATGCAGGCAATGTCTAAGACGCCAAGTCGAGCGAAATCCGTACTGATTCCCGGCTGCCTTGTCATGGTCTGCCTTGCCTTGACTGCCTGCACAGGGGGGACCAACACGTCGAAGGCCTCCAGGGCCGACGGGCAGGGCAGCAAGGCCGCCCTGTACGAGACAGACTATGATGGGCAGACATCGACTCGAAATACACAAGACTCGAAGGCGAAACACCAAGTACCGGCTTCGCACAAGGCAGAGCAGCGAAGAGCCAAAAAGGGGGAGCAAATCGAGGGCCTCAGCATTGCTCCAAAACGGCGACCAAACGACCCGATCTACGTGAGCCTCGTCCCACCGGTTCTCGACAGCAAGATGCAGCAAGCGGAGAAATCGAAGGGCGCAGTTGAGCGACAGATTCGGAGCGAATTCACTTCCGATCCTATCATCAAACTCATCGAGGGAGACCGTAGTTCCTCCGACAAAGGGAAACTTCGCGCTGCACCATCTATTGCGGATGTTGAAGTCGCTCCCAAGGTTTCGATCAAGGACATTTACGTCCTGCAGCCCCAAACCGGCAAGCCTGGCAAGATGACTGCCGTCATATTCGAAGCAACGATCACCTCCCAAGAACCGCCTGTCACCTCCACCGTGTCGGAGACCGGCCATGTCTTGCAAAACGTGGAAGTTTCCAAGCGGTTTGCCACGCAGATCAAGCAGGTCATCCTAGAAAGGATCGGGCCCGGTATCCCTGCCCACTGATGCGGTGAATTCTGCTCTGTGGGCTTCGCTTCCTGCCAGTCAGGAGAACGCTCGTTACCCACGTAGGGTATCCAATATCCGCACGGTAAGCTGATCCTGCCTCTAAACGGGGACATCGTACTTACTGAAAGGCGGTCTAGTCGATCCCGCTGCGGCCATCGAGCGAGCACATTCTGATCGCTCCGGGAGCAAGAAGGTTAGTCTGGCTCGGGTGGAAACGGTTTGTGAAAATGCGGCGCCCCAGGGCCTCTTTTGCAAGAGACCCTGGCGGTCGTGAAGAAAATTGATTGCAGCGCTACTGCACGTCGACGGTAATGGTATGAGAGGCCGCGACGAGTGCGTGGTCCTTCGTGGCGCCGGTGACGGTGATCTGGTGCGTCCCCTTGTCCAGGCTCTTAAATGATCCGGTAAAACCTTTCTGATACTGGTTGTCCACGAACACGTGGGCATGGGCAGCCTGCGAACCCTTGGTCAACTCGTATTTCAGGTCGAAGCTGTCGCTGACCTTGTCCCCATCCTTGGGAGACGTGATGATAATCTTCGACCCGTCCTCCACCGGTTTATCCGCGGAGAAGACCGGTGCTCCGCTGAGCCCGCCCACCAATGCGATGCCTAGTCCCATGATCCCGATACGTCTCATCATTCGCATAACGTCCTCCTTGTTTGAGCCCGGTGATTAAACGCTGCGCCTCAACACACACTACGAGAGATCTTCTTGCCTGGATTTATCTCGTCCGCCGAGGTTCGCTCGAAGAGAGTGTGTCTCACACCCTCTTCGAGCTTCCTCATGGAATGTTGCAGTCGGTGGCTTACCGGTCCTGCCTATTCTGCTTCAAGGGCGACTTGCTATTACGTTCATGGTTTTGCTTCGAGCCTGATTTGCTTTCGTCCTCTTTCTCGTCATCCTTGTCGTCGCCCCGTCGCGGCTTGACGTTGCCGCATGAGGCGGGGGCGCCGGCTATCGGGGTCCGGACGCTCGTCAATCCGTTGGCTTTGGCGACAAGCGCACAGGGTGCAACCCGGACAGTCACATAGAGTCTAAACCTGCCATGGCGCCCGGTTTCATCAGTCGCGATGGGCGTCCCTGTATCGGCATCGAGAATCTCGACGGTGGTTCCATTAGGCGCCCGGCCTGCCACCTTGAGTTTCCCTGTCTCAGCATTCCATCGTGCTCTGCTGATATAGATCCCGCGTGCCGGTGGCATGACCTGCGTTTTGATCATGACCGTTGCGGGGGGGCTGTCGACCTTCCCGTCATTGACGATCAGCTGTGCCACGTATTCTCCACCCGTATCCACGAGGAAGGATGCTCTGGACGCTGTAGGATCGGACAACAGCGCGCTGCTTCCGGTCGGTTTGCTCGTCAACGTCCATTTCCAGCTCAAAGGATTCCCATCGGCATCGCGCGAGGCCGTGCCGTCCAGGACGATGGTCGTGCCGATCGCGACGGTCTGATCTGCTCCGGCATTGGCCACTGGTGCAGTATTGCCGACTCCTGCCGTGACGATCACGGTATCCGGTGCGCTGTGTACCGTGCCGTCGTTCACGATCAGTTGGCCGATATACTGGCCTGCCACATCAGCGGTAAATCTGGGCATGGCCGTGGTGGCATTGGCCAACGTTGCCGCACTGCCTGCTGGCTTGCCTGTCAACGCCCATTGATAGGTCAGGGCGTTCCGGTCGGCATCGGTCGAGGCGTTGCCGTCCAGGGTGATCGACGCATTCACCGCGACGGTCTGGTCCGGTCCTGCATTGGCGACCGGTGCGGTGTTGCCTGCGGCAGCTGCGATGGTGACGGTATCGGGCCTGCTATTCACCGTGCCGTCGTTGACGACAAGTTGGATCACGTACGGGCCTGCCATGTCGGCCACAAAGGAAGGCGCGACTGCAGTCGGATTCGACAAGGTTGCGGTACTTCCTGACGGGATCGAGACGATTGACCAATCGTAGGTTAAAGAATTCCGGTCTGCATCGTTCGATCCGCTTCCCTTCAGCGCCACGGACGCGTTTACCTGCACCGATTGATCCGGCCCTGCGTTAGCGACCGGCGCAGTGTTGCCGCCTGTTGTCGTAATGGCCACGGTGTCCTGAGCGCTCGCCACTTTCCCATCGTTGACGAGCAGTTTGACCACATACTGGCCTGCGATGTTTGCGACGAAGGTCGGCATGACGTTTGTTGGGTTGAGCAGTTGGGCCGTGCTTCCTGCCGGCACAGTGA
>JACAFD010000206.1 GCA_013388555.1 Nitrospirota bacterium
CGGCTCTGCCGGGGCGATTCCTAGGCCTGATATTTGGCGCTCCCTGGTCTATACCCTGGGTATTACAAAAGGTGAAGCAGAATGGAGGCGCTTGGCAGAGCCTGGCAGTTCGTCGATTCTACGCGAGGCAGAAGCAGAAATTGACGACGATGACCAGACAGTCGGCGAAAGGTGTGAACCTTCTCAGCTCGCATCTTTATGGGAGTGTATTTCGCGGTTGATTCGGGATTGTCGGACTCTCCCTACGCAAGGATCGATCGGCACATTGACCGAGGCATTTCGCGCGCTGGTGAAATCCCATGTTCATGTTCCTGGTCTATTCGATGAACCTGTGATCGAGCTACCAGAACCGAGTGGGCTTGCGAGGGTTGGTGTGTTGATCCGATCTTCATTGGTTCGTCTACAGCAACTCGACACGCTGGGGGGGAATCTCTCATGGGAGGAGTGGGCCGAATTGTTCCGGCTTGTATTGGACGAGACCAGTATTCCTATAGAAGAGGACTGCCACCAGGGTGTTCAGGTGCTGGATGCCATGACAGCCCGTGGTCGGACGGTTCGGGCGCTTTTTATTCTTGGCATGAACGAAAAACTCTTTCCCCGGTACGTCCGTGAAGATCCATTTCTTCGGGACCGTCAACGTGTGGTGTTGGAATCGACCCTGGGGTACAAGATCGATGAGAAATTATCCGGGCATGAAGAGGAGTTGTTATTATTTGAACTCCTGAGCCGCTCGGCAACCAACCGGCTTTATCTCTCATACCAGCGAGCCGATGAAACAGGGCGAGTCATGGCACCATCCAGTTTCATCGCCGTGGCAATGCGCGATCCACGCTTTGTTGGCAAGCCGGAGGAGAGGCTGCCCAGACGGCTGACCCAGCGGATCGGCGAACAGCCTTCGATTCAAGACCTGTTACCGGCCGAGGAATTGGCCTTGGGCTGCCTGTTCCAGAGGCACGATGCGCGACCTGTACTTGATGCGATGGGGCGGGACCTGCGCCTCTTTGAGCAGGGCCTCACTACACTAAATATCATTGAGCGGGAATCGACCGAGCTTGGTCCGTTCGACGGTATGGTTGGTGCACAGGCATCGGCATTACCGGCAGTGACCGATCAGAGCTTTTCCCCCACTGCATTGCAGCGATATGCAACCTGTCCCTTTCAGTATTTCGCGGAAAAAGTCCTTCGATTGGAGCCTGTGCGACGGCTCCAGCAGGACCACTTACCTCCCGTAACACTCGGCATCCTCCTTCATGAATCGCTTCGGGTGAGCTACGAACGGTTGGTGCTGCTCCACTGGCCTGATGATCCTCAGACCGAGAACATCGTGCAATCTATGGTGAATGAGGCAGTAACCGAAACGTTTGCCGCCCACGCTGCGAGTCAGGGAACAGGGCACGTGCTGCTCTGGACGTTGGCTCAAGAACAGGTGACTGAGTTGGTCAAGGCTGCCGTTTTTTCCGATCAGGCGGAGTATCAGTCAACGGGATTCCGCCCTATTGCGTTTGAGGCTGCTGCCG
The DNA here is from genome assembly GCA_013388555.1 of Nitrospirota bacterium. Lineage (GTDB taxonomy): Bacteria > Nitrospirota > Nitrospiria > Nitrospirales > Nitrospiraceae > Palsa-1315. The sequence continues at coordinate 1,518 of JACAFD010000206.1, forward strand.
AGGGAATAGTCCCGCTGGAGTCCGAGGAGGTATCGGGATTCCTGAAGATTCATGGCACCTTGGACCGTGTCGATTATCGAACTGAACCTTCATCTCTCCGCATCGTGGACTATAAGTTTAAGCAGGGGCACGAGATCAGCGCTGTGGACCGTAATCTTGCACTGTCTGCCGTGCGCGGATTTCGATTACAGCCGCCGCTATATGCCCGCATGACGCTGCCGTCGCTGCCTGCGCCGACCGACGTCCAATTGCTCTTCTTGGCCCCGCGGTGGAAACAGACTGTCTCTCGCTCAACGTTTGACGCGGGCCTCTGGACCCACCACACCGGTGACAAGATTCGACGGACGATTTCCACTCTGATCCGAGGCATCGGGCGCGGAGAGTTTTTTATTCTTCCCGATGAGTATTGCGATACATGTGACTATTCTGGCGCCTGTCGACGCCAGGATGGCATGACCTGGTGGCGTTCGTACCGGTCTCCCCAGGCCCGAGTCTTACGCCGCCTGAGAAAACAGACAGTACGCGATGAGTGAGATACTGACACTCCCGGATTCCCAGGATCGGCTTTTGGCGGAGACAATCTGGGATCGCAATGTCGTGGTAGTTGCGGGAGCCGGTACTGGCAAAACCACGATCCTTGTCAACCGTATCCTCAACCTCCTCCTGATAGAGCCGAACCCCTTGGCCATCACGGAGATCGTGGCACTCACCTTCACCAACAAAGCCGCTACTGAAATGAAGCAGCGACTCCGTGCGCAACTCCTTCGTTTGACTGAGAGGGCCGATGACATGATCTCTGTCTTTCGTGTCCGTTATCATCTCTCGGCTGAACAGATAGGCGAACGGGCTGGGACGGCTCTGGAGCAGATGGAGAAAGCTCAGATCAGCACCCTGCATAGTTTTGCCGCACATCTTTTGCGGCTCTACCCAGTAGAGTCGGAGATTGATCCGGTGTTTCAAGAAGATGATGGATCATACTTCAAAGAAGTCTTTAGTATATGTTGGGACCGTTGGTTAGACGATGAACTGGGATCTTTCGGGCCGCAACATGATCGATGGCGGCGAGTCCTATCTGAGACCACCCTCGACGATCTCCGCCAGTTTACCGCTGCTCTAGCTGGAGATTTTGTGGACCTTGATGAGCTGGAACGACAATGCCGTTCCCTTTCTCTACAGGGTACCTTTCGGGACTGGATTGCGCTCACACACAGCCGTGGCGCTGCTCTTCTCGGAGCACAGGATCGACCTACAAGGCGTAAGGCTGAAAACATGCTTGCCGCTGCCGTGCAGTCGCTGGCACTCTTGTTGGAACGAGGACCATCGGGGCTTGCTCACTTGCTTCAGGGAGAAAGGGCTGTCTTAGAGAAGGAGCTGGGAAAGGCCCCTTCCGGATGGGATGAGGGTGCGTTCGAGGAGGCGGCCTCCATTATTGGCCTGGCTCAACAGCTCCTCACGGTCGACCAGTCATACTTTCACGAAGTGGTGACGCTGGTGCGCCCCTTCATTGATCACGTTCGTCATAGATTTCATACCTCCGGGTGGATCGCATTCGATGGGTTATTGGCACGGGCCAACAGTCTCTTGCGTGACCATTCCACTGTCCGCGCGCGCATCAAGCAGACCTATCGGGCGATCCTGGTCGATGAGTTTCAGGACATCGATCCGGTGCAGTATGAGATTATCCTCTACCTCGCTGAACGGGCAGGCACCCATCAGACTTCGTGGCAGGACGTGGACCTGGAGCCAGGCAAATTGTTTATCGTGGGGGATCCCAAACAATCGATCTATGCCTTCCGTCGAGCCGACATCGAAGCGTTCGAACGAGTGCTGGAGAGGATTCGAATCAGCGGGGGAGCTGTCTATTCTCTGGTGACAAACTTTCGCAGCGACGGGGCGGTGCTCGACGTCGTTAACAATGTCTTTGACCGGCTCTTCCAACCGACAGAACATGTTCAACCGGGCAATGAACGGCTGGTAGCCAGGCCTCAACGGGGGCCTGAGGTTTCAGTCTACGGGGTGCAGCTTCGCCTTGTCACGTCGGGAGAGGATGACGAGGAGTTCGATGTGCAGGCTGCGACCAGGGCGGAGGCTGAAGCCTTGGCGCGCTGGCTGAAGGAGGACCTCCTCCCCGGCACAACGGTCACGGATCGTGATCGATGTCAAAGTCCACTCCGACCAGGCCACATTGCCCTGATTTTCAGAAAGTTGACTCAGGCGCAGGTCTATGTCGATGCCCTCCGCCGCTACGACATCGCCTACATCACTGACGGGGAAAAGCATTTTTATCGGCGCCAGGAAGTTATCGATTTTGTCAACCTCCTCCGCGTCATCGACAACCCGCACGATACGATTGCACTGGTCGGAATCTTGCGTTCACCTCTCGGCAGTATGACAGACGGGGACCTGTTGGCTCTACGGCAGATGGAGGGATTGGACTATCTACAGCCAGAACGGCTATCCGGTTGGAACCATGTACAGGCTGGAATGGTGAAGCGACTTTATGAGCGATTGGCCGAACTACGCCGGGTTGCTCCCTTGCGACCTGTGCCAGACGCCATCGATGTGATCTTCGAGCGATTACCCATACTCGAGTTAGCAGCAGCGTCGCTTCATGGTGAACAGGCAGTGGCCAATCTTCGAAAAGTCCGGGATATGGCTGAAGCGCTGGCTGATCGCCCCCAGCTTACCTTGACAGGGTTCGTCGACCTGATGATGACCAGGGTGTCTGAACAACCGGATGAGGCGGAAAGCGCGCTGGCGGAAGAATCGCTGGATGCCGTTCGTGTGTTGACGATCCACAAGGCCAAAGGGTTGGAATTTCCTGTGGTCATTCTTCCCGGCCTGCATCAGGGGTCTAAGAATCCTCGGAAGGGTCCGTCGATCCACCATGATTGGTCGAGCCGCTGCTATAGCCTGCAGATAGGAGGCCGTTCGAATCTTGGATCTGTGCTCGTGGACGCGAAGATGGAGGCACGGGCGGAGGCGGAGCAATACAGACTCCTATATGTTGGCATGACAAGGGCTCGCGATCTGTTGGTTCTGTCAGGCGGGCAGACTGCCAAACTGGGCCATGACACAGTTCTTTCTCTGCTCGGGGAGGTAATAGACGACAAGGGGGGCTCTTCGACGGCTGACCAGATCAGCATCGGAACAAGCCGGCTCACGCGTGTCATCACGCCGTCCACGGTGGCAGCGAGAAGGCGCCGGCAGGAGCCCCTGTCCACGATTGCCCCTAGCCCAGCCCTTGGCTCGATCCTCAATCGTCGCCAGGCGAGGCAGGTTGAGTGGGAGCATCGTCGAATGACCGCGCGGCGACTGATACCTTCGAAGCTCCCTGGGAGCAGGCCCGAGTCCGGTTTCTCCGGTGCGGTGACAGGGCGTGACGCCAATCTGGCTCGACTGGTAGGAGTCTGTGCCCACGCGGTACTCGAACAGTGGGACTTTGCCAGGCCCTGTTCGGAGATCAATAGTGTTATCGAACAGACTATTCGTCGTTATGTAGGACAGGAGCATTCTCGATCGATCGCCGACATCACGGAAGATCTTGTGGTTCTCTTTGAGGGCTTCCTTTCCTCCGAACCGTACAGGAGACTGCAACATGCGACGGTGCTCGGGCGAGAAGTCCCGTTCATCATGCCTTTGGGGGAAGGCCAGATCATGGAAGGGGTGGTTGACCTGATTTATCGACTTGACGACCGGATCTGGGTTGCTGACTATAAGACCGATGATGTGGCAGTTGAGGAGGTACAGGCCATTTCGAGTCGCTACCGATCGCAAACAGAGAGTTATTCACGAGCCGTGGCGAGTTCTTTGGGAATACCGTCACTTTCATTTCAATTTATTTTCTTGCGGCCTGGTGTGGCTGTCGAAGTCTAGCAGACCGTTATTTGGTTGGTTTTGCGTATTTGGTTTGTCTGGTTTCTTTCGTTTGTTTGGTTGAACGAAACTAACCAGATGAACCAAATCAACCAAATAAACAAACCAAACCAGTTAGACCGGATGAACGTTCAATGACCGTGTCGCCGGATGAATTCGCCGCGTGGATCCAAGAGGCACTTGCCGGACTGCCGGCTCGTTTCGCGAGGCTTGCCGATGAGGTCTCTATCATGGTCGAAGAGGAACCGTCGGCCGAAATTCTGCGGGATCTGGAATTGGAGTCAGAAGACGATCTGCTGGGTCTGTATCAAGGTGTCCCGATGGACCAGACGTCGTTCTTCCAGCCTGCCGGCGAGCTGCCCGCCCGTATCGCCATCTATCGAGGCCCCATACTGCGTTGTTGCCGGACGAAGGCCGAAGTCATTCATGAGATCCGTGACACGGTGGTCCATGAGCTCGGGCATCATGTCGGACTGGACGACGACGAGATGCCGTACTAATAGGATGCTGAAAAATCCCGCCAGCTTCGTTCTCGTCTCATCGAAATCCTCAACGTACCCCAGAGGGTACGCCTCCGGTTTCGACTCGCCTGCGGCCTTGCTGGACGGGCTTTTTGAGCATCCTCCTGGACGGTTTCTCCTGTCATGGCATGCGTCCTGGCCTCGAACTTTGCGCATGCCAAGATCGCTTTCCCAAACATCCTAAGACTTCGCCTGAATTAAGGCCCGCTTCTGATAGCCGATGGCAAGCATGACGACTCCCACCACGACCATTGGGAAGGAGAGGAGTTGGCCCATGGAGAAGGATCCGAGGATAAACCCAAGCTGGGCATCCGGCTCGCGAACAAACTCGACCATCATCCGGCATAATCCATAGCCGGTGATAAAACTCCAGAAGAGGGTGCCGGGTGGCGGGAGGGTTTTCGCGATGATCCAGAGGAGGATGAATAAGAATATGCCCTCAAGACCTGCCTCATACAACTGTGATGGGTGTCGGCAAGCTGGCCCCCCGCTTGGAAAAACCATACACCAGTCGACATCGGTGGCTCGGCCGTACAATTCCCCGTTGATGAAATTGCCGAGTCGTCCGAATCCCAGCCCAATGGGGGTCGCGGCTGCTGCCAAGTCTGCGATCTGATAGGCGGGAATGCCCTGGCGCTGGCTGAACCAAAACAGGGCGATGATGACGCCAAGCAAACCACCGTGGAAGGACATGCCTCCCTCCCACACCGCCACGATACTGAGCGGATGCTGCACATAGTATGAGAAATTATAGAAGAGCGTGTAGCCGAGCCGCCCTCCGATAAACACCCCGAACGCTGCCCACACGATCATATTGTAGACCTGATCTTTCGTCATGGAGAGGCCCTTCGACTCCACTCGATGTCGGATCAGGAAATAGGCACCAGCCAGTCCGATCAGATACATCAGACCATACCAGCGAAACTGCAGAGGGCCCAGCTCAAGGAAGACCGGGCTGATGTTCGGATAGGGGATCGCGTGCAGTGACGTCATTAGTGCCTCATGTGACATATTCGTGGATAATAGGTGAGGGTCTCACCCATTGCAAGCAGGCGAATACCATACGGGGAATCTATTCTGATCGTTTCTCAGAGCCAGTTTGAGCGACCCGCAACTTTCACATGTTGGTTTTCTGTCACGCCTGTGTCGTGACCTGTGAGGAAAACACAACTGAAAATTAATCCCGTTTAATCGTAAGGACAGGGGGTCGACGAATCCTAGCAGTCTGTCCGAATCATGCCATGCTGCTGCGGCAAACGATCTGCGGGCATCCGCCTCGTGCTCGGCCCGGAAAAAAACTTCAACATATTCCAATGAATAGGCCTCTGGCTTTTCGAGCCTTGCGCCGCTTATCTGACCACAGCTCTTTCGCCTCGCTACAAAGGATGACTCGGACAGGCTCCTTGGAAATTTTTGTAGCTTCTACCCTGGCACGCTTACTGCTGTATGGATAGAGCGTCAGCATGCAAGTGGTCGGCATCACAGACCTGATTTAACCGCATCAAGGAGGTTCACCATGTCAGTCCAGGGACGTCAGGCAGCGAAAGTCGCAGCGTTGGTCGCAGGCGGGGCAGTGATTGGAGCAGGAGTTGGATTACTCTTTGCGCCGCAAGCGGGAGCAGACACCCGGCGTGGCGTCGGTCGCTATGCAAGAAAGGCCCAATTGCACGCGGCTCGATGGAGCCGGACGGTTCAATCCGGCATGAAAGACGTGATGGATCGCAGCAAGTCGCTCATCCGCAAGGATGAGCAGAGGCCGCAGATCGAGGCAGCATAGTTAGATCGCCTCGCTCAGCGATCGGGCTTGTAGCCAAGCCGCGTTGCTCGTGAAGCGTATCTCATGATTCGCATGGGACTCACGAGACATGCGGGAAAAGTGTGACTGGTGGTGTTCAGCGAGACTGGCAAGAAAAAACATTAGACATGCGCGAGCCATGGACCTGTCGAGTCGTGCCTGTCTCGCCCACAATAATAATGATCATGCGGGCGAAGCTCTGTGCGCCTACATGCCGATCTTGACCGACCTGGAACCCGATGCTAGAGTCCCGCCACTGTGGCCTCTGCTGCCGGAGTGGCGAAATTGGCAGACGCAAGGGACTTAAAATCCCTCGTGCCCAAAAGGCGCATGCCGGTTCAATTCCGGCCTCCGGCACCA
>JACAFD010000067.1 GCA_013388555.1 Nitrospirota bacterium
CTTCATAGCAGCAAAAATCAACGAGGAAAGAGGAGAACTGATGATGAGGGCAATTGCTGTCCTTCCTGGAAACCCGAATTCAATCCACCTGGCGGAACTACCCAAGCCCTCGGTCCACGAAATCCCCAATGGCCGCGGCGTGTTGGTGCAAGTGCTGCGGGTTGGGGTCGATGGCACGGATAAGGAAATCAATGCAGCGGAATACGGGCAAGCCCCTCCCGGTTATGATTTTCTGGTGATCGGCCACGAGTGTTTTGGCCGGGTACTTGAAGTCGGCCTCAACGTCACAGAGCTCGTGCCGGGCGATTATGTCGTCCCGACGGTCCGGCGTCCCGGCGGCAGCTTCTACGACCAGATCGGCCAGTACGACATGACTAGCGAGGACGTCTACTACGAGCGGGGGATCAATCTCCGCCACGGATATCTCACCGAGTTGTTTGTCGATGACCCGGAATATCTTGTCAAAATTCCAAAAGGGCTTAAAGACGTCGCGGTGCTGTTGGAGCCGGCGTCCATTATCGAGAAAGGCATCACCCAGGCCTACGAAGCGCAGCGACGGTTTAAGGTTTGGCGACCGAAGAAAGCGGCGGTGCTGGGCGCGGGAACTGTGGGATTGCTCGCGGCCCTCTCGCTGAAGATGAAGGGCTTCGACGTCACCAGTTTCGGGAAAGAGAGCAGGCCGTCACGCAATCTCGATCTTCTGGAGGAATTGGGCGTGCGGTACATCTCGACGAACGTTCTGTCGATCCGGGAAGCGGCGAAACGTTTTGGCCCATTCGATCTCATGTTCGAAGCGACGGGCTATTCGCCTGTAGCGTTCGAAGCCATGGAATGTCTCGGGAAGAACGGTGTGTTGGTGCTGGCGAGCGTGACAGGAGGCGACCGTGAGCATTCCGTCCGAGTGGACAAAATCAATTTGGATTTCGTCCTCGGGAACAAACTGGTCGTGGGGACGGTCAACGCCAATCGCGAATACTTCGAGGCAGGCGTCTACGATTTTGCGCGAGCCGAGCTGGAATTTCCTGGCTGGTTGCCGAAGCTGCTGACGCATCCGGTGACCGGGCTGGAGAATTATCAGGAAATGATGCAGACGCTTACGACAGAGCGCGGTGTGATTAAGGTCTTTGTGAATGTCGCATACGCCTAAGGACCATGATTGTGACCAGGGGTTCCGGTAGGTTCATCGGATGCCGTGTTGACTTAAATATTCGGAGAGTCACGCTGTATCAGTGCAGTCATCCATTACTATCACAATAGGAGGTTCTCGATGAAAAAGATCATGTTGTCAGTCGTTGCAGTCATGTGTCTGGCAGGTTTCAGCTCCCTTTCATTTGCCGAAGATATGGGGAGTATGAAGGATGAGATGAAGGGCGAAATGAAAGGTGAGATGAAAGGGATGAAGGGTGAAATGGGCGAAATGAAGGGTGAGATGAAGGGAATGAAGGGCGAGATGAAAGACAAGACGAAAGGCAAACACGATGAGATGAAGGGTGAAACGAAGGGAACAAAGGACGACATGAAAGGTGAAATGAAGGGAGCTATGGGGAAGTAGGGCTTCTATCCGGCATTTAGTTGTTCGATTCCCACGGCCTGCTGTCGGTGCCACTGACTGCAGGCCGTGCTGTCTCCGCCGCGCACCAGACTGTAAGAATTGAGACCGTGCTCCGACAAACCAGCAGATAGGTCACCCCAAGCCAGAGGAGACACGATCATGGCTTCACTCATTCACGAACGAGCTGGAACCGGTCGAGGCCAGGAGAATGAACAGGTTTCAGAACTTGCGATGAGGTCCGAACCGTTTGTACTCGAAGAACCCTTGGCTCCCGCTGTTCTCACTGCGAACCAGAGTGATGTCACAGCCGCACGACCTGCTTTGGTTCCGGTTGTCGAGAGGGTCTACCGCCATCGACTACCAGTACGAATCAGCCATTGGCTCAACGTTCCTATTCTTATGATCCTGATCATGAGCGGACTTCAAATTTTCAATGCGCATCCCGCCCTCTATTGGGGCGACCGTTCTGATCGCGACCAGTCGTTGTTTGCGATCCGCCCCATGAAGACCGAGAGCGGTGAGATGCGCGGCATCACGACGATTCTAGGCCGTAAGTTCGACACAACGGGAGTTCTCGGCTATTCGGACGGCAGGGGACGAGCCTTCCCTGCTTGGGCCACCGTTCCGAGCGCGAAAATTCTGGCAATGGGGCGGCAGTGGCACCTGTTTTTCGCCTGGCTCCTCGTCGTCAATGGGCTGTTCTTCACGGCCTATGCGCTGATCAGCCGGCATGCCACGCGCGACTTGGCTCCAACTGGTAAGGACTTGCGGGGCATCGGCAAGGCGGTCAAAGATCATATCGTTCTCCGGCATCCAAAAGGTGAGGAGGCCAAGCGGTACAACGTGCTGCAGAAACTTGCCTATCTCGTCATTCTGTTTGTGGTAGCGCCGCTGATCATTTTGACGGGCCTCGCGATGTCGCCGACGATCGATACGGCGTTCCCCTGGCTGCTCACGATATTCGGTGGACGGCAAGCGGCGCGGACGATCCACTTTATTGCCTGTTTTACCTTTGTCGGGTTCATTGTCATACATGTAGTGGAAGTGATTCTGACAGGATTCTTCAACAACATCCGCTCGATGGTGACCGGATGGTTTGTGGTGAAGCACGAGGCAGGACGTTGAAAGAAGCCGCCAGCTCCTTTGAACATCCTGCAGGAAAGAGGTCTGGGATTTACACTGGCATCGCATTGACACATTGAGGAGGCACCATGATTCCGCATGAACGAGCCATGGAACGTAGACAGTTTCTTAAAGGGACATTGGGCGTCGCGGGTCTGGTGGCTCTCGCTGGCTGCGATAACCTGACACAAAGCAGCTGGTTCCCTTCGCTATTGAGCCAGACGGAGAAAGTGACTGGTCGAGTCCAACGGGCAATCACGCCTGCGAATGCTCTAGCCAAGGAATATGGAGAAGACGACATCTCGAAGGTGTTTCCCGCGAACGGCAATACCGATCCGGGCACGGAAGCCTACGCCGAGCATCTGGCGAATAATTTCTCCGAATGGACGGTCGAGGTTGGTGGTTTGGTTCAGACCCCGATGAGTTGGTCGCTTGCGGCGCTGAAAGAATTGCCGTCGCGAACACAAATCACCAGGCATGACTGCGTCGAAGGCTGGAGTGCGATCGGCAAGTGGACTGGCGTCCCGCTCGGGGATCTTATGCATAAAGTTCAGCCATTGCCGCATGCCAAGTTCGCCGTCTTTCATTGTGCCGATGTGGACGAAGACGGTGTGCCGTACTACGAGAGCATGGCTCTGGTCGACTGCTATCATCCGCAAACGATCATGGCGTACGAGTTAAATGGCACTCCGCTGGATATTCCCCATGGCGCGCCGATTCGCCTCCGGTTTGAACGCCAGCTTGGATACAAACAGGCCAAGTATGTGACCAAGATCGAATTGGTGGAAACCCTTTCCGGCATCGCCGGCGGGAAGGGCGGCTATTGGGAGGATGATCAAGGGTATGAGTGGTACGCCGGAATTTAGCAGGATGCTGAAAAAGCTCATCAGCTGGTCTGGTTTGTCAGGTCTGTCTATGGTACGGCGAACGTTGATCGGCCTCACGGCTTGTCTAATCGGGGTGCTCATTACCTGGTTCGTAGCCAATGCTGGAGTCGGCATGAAGGCGCCAGACATTACGAGCGAGACATGGCTGAACAGCGCACCGCTGCATCTGTCGGATTTGAAGGGCAAGGTGGTGATGGTCGAGTTCTGGACGTTCGGCTGCTACAACTGCCGAAATGTCGAACCCTACGTGAAGCAATGGCATCAGAAGTATGCGGAAAAGGGGTTCATGGTCATCGGCGTTCATTCGCCGGAATTCTCCTACGAACACGACCTTGCGAAGGTGAAACAATATATCCGAGAGCACGACATCCGCTTTCCGATCCCTGTCGATAATGACTTCTCGACCTGGAATCGCTATGGCAATCGGTACTGGCCCGCGATGTATCTTATCGACAAACAGGGCGTGATCCGACACGTGCGGATTGGTGAGGGAGGGTATAAAGAGACTGAGCGGTTAATCCAATCGTTGTTGGCTGAGGCGTACTAATCCCATTCATCTCCGAACGTTTCTGCTGCGATTCTCGATCTGCTGATGCAAAGACCTTTCTCCCTTGTCGCGCCTGGGTTGCGAGCTCGACCTGTGCGACGCACCCCGATGAACCACCCGCTCAGTCTCGCGTTTCTCTCATGTCTGGCGAGACTTGCATAAATTGGTGCCTTCGCTGGCCTGGCTATTTTTGTTGGATACTGCTGGTTGTGGATCGTTGCCGAAGCGTTCCCTGGGATATACGGAATTTTCAGGGGGTGGCCGTTTGATCTCTGGTTCCATCTTGAGGGCCAGTCGGCCTCAGCTGATCGGTCCTTCCGCTACCCCCTCCTGGTGGGGTAATGTGCCTCTGGAATCTTGACTAGGGGATCATGCCCACACTACACTAGCCAAATACTGGTATTTTAAGAGGAGCTTCTATGGCGGAACTGCGCGTGCTCAATAAAGAGAAAAAGTCGTCAACGGTACAAGATTCGGCTGCGTTAACCACTCAGTTGGCCGCAGGCCTGGAAAAAATTGGGCTTGCGATGAAGAGCCGGACGTGGCGACGCGAAGGTCGAGCAGGCCTTGGTCCATTACAGCGGCAGGTTCTCACACTTCTTCAATCCAAGCCTGAGCAGCGGGCGCGAGTTTCCACCGTGGCGAACGAGTTGGCTGTCAGACTTCCGACTGCGTCAGAAGTCATTGCTACACTCGAACGAAAACAATTGGTTCGGCGGCGTCATGATATGACCGATAGACGGGTTGTGGTGGCCCAGTTGACGGCCAAAGGGAATCGCGCCTGCACGCCCACGTCCCGAATGCCTGATCGGTTGGCAACTGCGACGGAGGCACTCTCGGAACCGGAGCAAGTCGTTCTTCTCACATCTCTTGTGAAGATGATCCGTAGTCTCCAGGAACAGGGTGAGATTTCTGCCACGCGGATGTGCGTGTCCTGCCAGTTCTTTCGCCCTAATCAACATGCCAGTTCCGATCGTCCGCATCACTGTGACTATCTGAAGGCTTCGTTCGGTGATAGTTCGCTACGTCTTAATTGTCAGGTGTACGAACCGGCTACGAC
>JACAFD010000235.1 GCA_013388555.1 Nitrospirota bacterium
AAGGCAGCCGGCCTGGCGTTGGCCCTGTTCGGGCTCGGTGGCCTCCTGGCCCTGGGATCGGCGGGTGAGGCCCAGGCCCAGGCAGCGACCGCAGCGATCATCGACGGCGTGATCGACCGTGTCACGCTCGACAGTCCGGGCGACCACTGGTCCGGCGGCACCATCGAGGTGGGCGGACAAAAGGTGATTATCCCGAGAAACCTCCTGATGGACCTGCCGGCCAATCGGTTGACCCTCCAGGAGTTCATGGCGCAAGCCCCGGGGCTTTGTCCCGCGCTGGGACAGAGCGGCCTTGGGAGGGGAGACAGCCCCTTCTGCAACACCTCCGGCCAGCCTGGCTATGCCCTCATCCACACCAATCGCACGAGCAATGGCAACACGATTGCGGGCGACGTGTTCATCCAGAAAGGGATTGACGCTGTCTCAGGCACTGTGACCTACATCAACTACAGCAATGGTTATTTCAGGATGAACGGGATTATGGGCGATCCGACGACCGGTGTAATGGTTCGTATCAACGATCCTGATAGCCGTCATACGGTTCAGTCCGGTCCGGGCTGTGTGGCTGGTCAGAGCAACTGCAGCCCCGATCCCAGGTTTACGCTCGATGGGGACAACTACACCAACACATTCACGACCGGCTTTCCTATGTGCATTCCGAGCGCGGTGTCCCGGTCCTTCACCGACGTTCTGGATCTCAACACGAATGGGAATGTGATTGAAACTCTTGTCACCGCCGCTTCTCCGGCCGACGGCACGGGCGACCTACTCTGTCCCACGACCAATCGCACGGTCAGCAACGGTAACCCTGTCGATGACTCCCGGCGCTTCGCGCCCATCATGCTGGGCGACAGCATGACGGTGGAGGGCAACTTCGAGAGGATCAACGGAGTGCGGTTCCTGTCTGCCCATTCGTCCACGGTCCGTAAAGCGCTCACCACCAAGAACTTGCCGGACCAGCCGGACTACCTGTTCCTCGCGGAAGTGGAGGTTGACGCAGCAGGTTTCCAGAATCAGAGGGTCAGGACATTGATCATCGGCTTCGCTACGAAGTCTCCGGAAGATGTCTTGATCTGGAGTTTACATTACGACCCGACGACTAACAGCGCCCATGAACTCCCCTTGGCCACGGTCTTGGGGTGTGACATCGCAGGCGGACCCGGTACCTGTCGTGCGCAAGGCATCACCGGTATACCCCAGATCTTCAAGATCCGTCACGACGTAGATTTCCTTGTCGGCGCCGATCCAAGGATGAACCCCTGCGCCCACCTCATCGCGGATCCGCGGATGCACACAAACGGAGTTCCTTGCAACAACAATCCGGCTGATACCAACACTCGCGACATGTTCGGCATCCTCGCTCCGATCCCGCACGAGATCCAGGCTCGCACAGGCCATGAGTTGGCCAATGCTGCGACGCTGAGAACCATCGATATCAACGGCAATGAAGCGACGCATGGCCAATATCTCTTTCCTTTCGGCGTAGGTCTCGGGGGGGTCTCCTTCCCGGAGTTCGACGAGATCGATTTAGATGCGACTGCGACCCCTCACGCCTTCTCGGCTCTTCCCTGGAACCTGGACCGGAGGCTGAGCCCTGGAGGCTGCTTCCCCGAAGGAGTCTGCGAGGGCACGCCGCAACCACTCACACCCTTCCCGTTTGAACTCCTTGACCCGAGGCTACAGGCGAGTCTCCCACTAGGGGCTTATACAGACTTAGCCTTTACTCAGGCGCCTCTCACAGACGTGCGGAACCGTATCCTCTCGTACGTGGATGCAACCGGCAGGGCCAACGGCAATACGACGGTTCTGGCCTGGCCTCCGGCGAATCCCGGCCCGATCCCCATCACTCCCGTAGCAGAGATACCGGCGTCGAACCTGCCGCCGCTCATTACCTCCACGCCGAATCTGGTTGCGAGGGCAGCGCCCCTCCCCAACCTCTATCAGTACCAGGTAGTGGCAACGGACGACGGAGGGCCTGCGAACTTGACCTACACATTGGGTGGGTCGCCACCGGCAGGAATGAGCATCGTGGCTTCCGGGCCTGGAGCAGGGCTGATCTCGTGGGTTCCGACCCAGGCTCAGGCGCCGGCGCAGGGCCTGACTGTCACGGTGACGGACAGCGGTGGCCTCTATGATAAGCAGGCCTTCGTGATCGCCGTGAATGGGGCACCCTCCTTCGCCACAGTCACGCAAGCGACGACCGCGCGGGTGGGGCAGCAGTATGTGTATCAGCCGTTCGCCAACGATCCGAATACCGGCCAGCCGCTGACCTTTGCGATCTCTATTCAACCGAACGGGACAGCACCGTTGGGGCCGACGGCCATCAATCCGTCGACCGGACGGTTCACCTGGACCCCGTCGGCGGGCCAGGTTGGTCCGAGAGCGTTCCAGTTGCGGGTGACCGATGCAGCCGGTGCGACCTCGACCAGGACGTTCAACGTGAACGTCACCCCGTAGGGACGCATCGGGCATCTAGGTAAGTCAGTAGGCGGGGCCACGGCAACGGGGCCCCGCTTTCTTTGGGAGGGAGCCGGTCCCCTGGGTTCGTCCTATCTTCAGATCAGACCCCCTCTGGTCTTCTACCCCAATCTCTTGAAGCTATGCAAATCATGCGCTATATTGTACGCAATATTTATCACAATGAGGTGCACGATGGCCGTGGCATATGAGAAAGATGAAATACTCAGCGCTTCACGAGTGGCGCGTTCCTTCGGACAGGTACTGGCTGATCTAAGCGGTAAACGCCGCCGCCGTGTGGCAGTCGTCAAGAACAACCACCTGGAGGCGATTCTCCTCCCCATTGAAGACTACGAAGCCATGGCGGAGGCCCTCGCCATTCTGGAACATCTTGAGATCTATCGTCTCGTGCAGGAACGGAAGGGCAAGAAACATCGCCACGCCCTCAGCCTCGACGCCTTCTTGAAGGAACAACGCCTTGCCCTATAGGGTCACCCTCACGGCGGAAGCTGCTGACGACTTTCGACACCTGGATGGCTCCCTGAAAAAACCGGTCGCCAAGCAACTTAAGAAGCTCGAAACGTCTCCCCTTCTCGGCGAGCACTTGGGAAATCGGGCGGGTCTCGACCTCACGGGTTATTACAAGCTCTATGCGGCGAAGAAGGGGGTCAGAATCGTCTACCGCATTATTGACCAGGATGTGATTGTGGAAGTAGTGGCGATTGGAAAACGCGAGAATCTTTCCGTCTACCAGGCCTCGCTCAAGCGAATCAGATCAACATCCTGACCCACCCCCTCTGCCAGGCCGCTGATTCTCATCTGTCTTGACGACTCGTTATCGCGCGTGGTCGAGGATGAAGGCCTCCAGTCGCCCGCGTGCCGGCGATACCGCGCACCTCCGACTCTTCTTTCTGCTGAGAACCGCCACAGGCACCCTCCTCAGCCCAGAGGCGACGGAGGGAGCCAGCCCCCTAACCGGATTTTCCAGCATCACCTGTCAATAACTATTTCGTAGGGGGTGTCCCCTACATCTGTAGAGTGGGAAGTGCGTCGCACAACGCTCTACCCTGCGCCAGGCGTGATTTTAGCTAAATTTTACTAAGACTTTAATGGTCCTTTACTTATCCAGTGGGTCTGAGATGGGGCTGCTCAGTTGGTCCCTCTGATTTGTTTGGTGTCCTTTGTTCGTTGAGCCAAGTCAACCAAACAAACCAAACAAACCACTTAGCGTGATAGGCCGAAGGAGACAGTGAGTAACTGGTTTCATCATTCATCTCATGGTGATGTTCGCTCGTTGGCCGGCTGGGCAGACATCCCTTAAAAAAAGGGGGGGGGGGAGATTCCATGGCTACGTATTTACCACCGGATGCCTCGAAGAGACGTGTGCGCGAAGCGCAGAACGCGCGGAACAATCGCGCGGAGATCATCAAGGCTCTTTCTCACGGTCAGATCACCAGACGCGATCTCACTAAGTGGGGCCTCTTCACCTCGGCGGGACTGTTGCTCTGCAAGAATGGTTTGAGCCCCTTCGCCAAGAGTGCCTTTGCCCAGGAGGCGACCGGCGTTCCGCTGACCCCTCTGAACGGTGCCATCCCCTTTACGCACGCCTTGCCCAGGCTCGACTATGTGCCGCCAACGCCTCTGACGAAGCTCGTCAAGCCGAACGGCGAGTGGGAGGCGGTCTGGCCGGCCGGCTTGCCGCATTTGGCGCCGAATGCGAAGCGCCTCTCCTGGCACACGGACTTTAGCGCACACCAGGCGGGCAATACGGCGGCGAATCCCTTCATCAACCCCATCACCAATCGTGGGCCGTATGAAGGTCGCCCGCCAGGCGAGTGGTTCGGCCATCAACGCTGGAAGGAGTTCTTCCCGCAAGTCGGCTACAACCTGGCATTCGGGGAATGCGCCACGGGTGTCAAGTTCCACCCGACCTGGCCGGACCAGGGGGCGAACAAGCTCTGGCCCATGTATGGATTCGAGGGATGGGGGGTGAAAGGTCATCCGCCGATCCCGCTCTTGAAGGGCCGCTACGGGGAGCCCATCCTCATGCGCATCTTTAATAACCTGTCGGCGGACCGCACCAACAACGGCGGGTTCGGCCGCAATGAACCCTCGACGCATTTTCATAACGCCCATAACGGGGCGGAAAGCGACGGCGCCTCCAACGCCTTCCATTTCCCCGGCACCTTCTACGACTACCATTGGGGCACCACCATGGCCCGCCACGACATGATCAACAAGGACGCCACGGACCCGCGCTGCTCGGGCCCCGACGGCCAGGGGGGCCTGATCCAGGTGCCGGGCGACTTCCGCGAGATCCAAGGGACCCTTTGGTTCCATGACCACCGTTTCTTCTTCACCGCTGAGAACGTCTACAAGGGCATGGCGGCGATGATGAACTACTACAGCGGGCCGGACCGCGGCAACGAAGCCCTGGACGATGGCGTGAATCTCCGGCTTCCCAGTGGCAGTCTGCTGGATTGGGGGAACCTCGATTTCGACTTGAACCTCTTCATCTCTGACGGGGCAACGGATCTGGACGGGCAGTATTTCTTCGACATCTTCACCACCGACGGGTTCGTGGGGGATCGGCTGTTCGTCAACCACACCTGGAAACCCTACATGGAGATCTTGCCGAGGAAGTATCGTCTCAGACTCATCGACGGCTCCATGTCACGGTTCATTAAGTTGTGTCTCGCCGATCAAAACGGGAACTTCGTCCCGTTACAATTCATCGCCAACGACGGCAACTTTGTCGTCAATCCGATCACGCTGACCCAGCTCGACGAGCAGGGCTCGGCCGAGCGGTACGACATCGTCGTGGATTTCTCCCGTTTCAGTCCCGGTGAAAAGGTCTACTTGGTGAACCTGTTGCAGCACACAGATGGGAGGAAGCCTGACGGGGCTCTATCGCTGGCGCGGGCGCTGGCGCAGGATTCGCCGGACCCTGCCGTAGGAGCGGTGATGGAATTCCGGATCGTGACCGAGGTCGAGAGCGTGGACGTGCCGGGCCACATCCATCGCGCGAGCGACCCGGATCCGAGTCGGGTGCCCCTCACCTTGACCGAGCAGATTCCCATCGTCGCCCCGGTGCGCGAGCGCCATATTGAGTTCGGGAGAAGTGGGAGCGGAGATTCGCGGGATCCCATCACGGGACAGTGCAATCCTGATTGCCCAGAGGAAATGCCCTTCCCCTGGACTGTCAAGGTCAACGGAGAGTCAGCACATTCCATGAATGCCAATCGCATCTCACTCCTGATCCCGAAACCAGGCGAGGTCGAGCACTGGACCTATCAGAACGGAGGCGGCGGCTGGGACCATCCGATCCACCTCCATTTCGAAGAGGGCGTGACGATGAACCGGGGCGGCGAGTCGATCCCAGCGATGGAGCGGCTCGTCAGAAAAGACGTCTGGCGGCTGCGGCCCAGCGGCCAGGTCAAGTTCCAGGTGCGGTTCGGCGAATATGGCGGCGCCTACGTGAACCATTGCCACAACACGGTTCACGAAGACTTTGCCATGTTGCTGCGCTATCAGATCCTGACGGATAAGGACAATCCCAAATCCTCGAACGTGCATGTGGACATTATTCCAACGCCGATTCCCTCGCCGGACGGCTGCACCTATATGACACCGGATGTCCTGGCGGAGGGGAACCCCTTGGGGAACCAGGTGACGGTCTCGGCCGCCCCAGTCATCAGCTCCACGCCGATTCTGGCTGCGACGGTCGGCGCGGTATACAGCTACGATGTGAATGCCACGGATGCGAACGGCGATACCCTGACCTACAGTCTGGACAATGCGCCGGTTGGGATGGACATCAATGCTGCTACGGGGCAGATCACCTGGACTCCAGCTGTAGGACAGATGGGCGGCAACCAGGTGACTGTGCGGGTGGCGGATCCGAAATCCCTCTTCGCGACCCAGTCCTTCACCATCACGGTGGGACAGATCGCAGCAGCTCCTGTGATCACCTCGACGCCGATCCTGACGGGGAAGGTTGGCACAGCCTATCGCTATGACGTGAATGCCACGGACCCCAATGGCGACAGCTTGACCTATCGGTTGGTGGCGCCGATCCCGGCCGGCATGACGATCAACCAGGCCACAGGGCTGATCAGTTGGACTCCTTCTGCAAAAGGATCGTTCCCCGTGACGGTGCGGGTGACGGATGTGGGGGGCTTGTTTGCCCAGCAGTCCTTCACCGTGACTGTGGCGGCCAATGCGGCGCCGGTCATCGATTCTCGGCCGCCAACCACTGGGAAGGTCGGTGTGCCGTACAACTATACGGTGCATGCCATTGATCCCAACGGCGATGCGATCACCTACCGCGGTAGTGGGCTCGGCAATCCCGATAATTTTTCAGTCAACGCGACGACAGGCGTCGTCAGTTGGACACCGACGCAGGCAGGGAGTATCCGAATCAGGGTACGGGCGAGCGATACCGCTGGTCTGACGACGGAACAGAGGTTCTTCGTGCTGGTGTCGGCGTAGGGGGAAGGGGTTTAGGCTGAAGGCTGAAGAGACTGAGAGGACTGGCACCGCCGCAAGCGGCGGAGCCAGTCCCCTAGTTTCAGGTTGCCTAATCGATCTTAAACCAAGACTAGAAACTCGAAACATGAAACTTGAAACTTCCCTGCGCTTCACGCTTCACGCTTCACGCTTCACGATCTGTGCGCTGCTCCTCTGTATCCTCTGCGCAGCGCTTTTCGCCGGTCCTGCGTCCGCCGCGACCTGGGGCGCTTCCTACATCCCGAACGTGCCGCTTGTGACCCAGGACGGGCAGACCGTCCGGCTTTACGACGATCTGATCAAGAACAAGATCGTCCTGATCAACTTTATCTACGCCAGTTGCAAAGAAGTCTGTCCCCTCGTGACGGCCCGCATGGCGCAGCTGCAGAAGACCTTGGGAGACCATGTCGGGCGCGACATCTTTCTCTACTCGATCACGCTCGATCCGGAACATGACACGCCGGCGGTGCTGAAACAGCATGCCAAGGCTTTTCACGCAGGGCCAGGCTGGCTGTTTCTGACCGGCAAGCCGGAAGATATCGCCATTGCCCGCTACAAACTCGGAGAACGAGGCAAGGGTTTATCGGATCACAAAAACGATGCGATGGCGGGAAACGGCGCGACCGATGATTGGGAGCGCACCTCCCTGTTCCAGGATACCGGGCAGCTTGCCCTGGTGATGCTGAATATGAATCCGGCGTTCCGGGACAAAAAAGGGAATGTGCCGGGAACCGCCTATGCCGATATGTCGCCGGTTCCCTACGTGAGCCAGCCGGGCCAAGCCCTCTTCGTCAAGACCTGTTCTTCCTGTCACACAATCGGCCAGGGTGATTTGGTCGGACCGGATCTCCAGGGCGTGACGTCGAGGAGAGATCGCGCCTGGCTCTCGCAGTTTCTTCAAGCGCCCAATGCGATGCGGGCGAAGAAGGACCCGATCGCGGTGGCACTTTCAGCAAAGTTCCCCGGCGTCGTGATGCCGAATCTAGGCCTGTCGGAGGCGGACGTGGGAGATCTACTGGCCTATCTGGACAACAGGATGGCACGGCTGGCGGTCCCTATCCCCTAGAAGATCGTATGCCGTGAAACGTGAAGCGCGCGAGGTAGGCGGAAGGCTAAAGACTGAAGGCTGAAGTGTTCGGCGCATCGAATCCCGACCTTCAGCCTCATTACCTTTCTTAACCAGAGAGTCATTCTGTGCGACGATCATCGATACTGTTCAATTTTCTCGCTGCGGCGGGGTTGGTCGGATTGCTGAGCGGCTGTGGCAGTGGTGGCGGCGGGACCACGACCAGCACCGGCGGGACGACCAGTGGATCTGCGGCGGCCACCGGGACGATCACAGGCTTCGGCAGCGTCATCGTCAACGGCAAGGAGTTCGACACGGACGGCGCGTTGTTGATAATTGATGGCCAACAGGTCCCCTGTACTGTCAGTCAGTCCTCAAAGTGTGGCCTCAAGCGTGGGATGACGGTCACGGTCACTGGATCTTTCAACGGCAACAAGTGGTTGGCCAGCACGTTGCTGCAGAAGGATGCAGTGGAGGGTTTGGTGCAGTCGATCGCGGCTGATGGATTGAGCCTGGTGGTGATGGGCCAGACGGTCTTGGTCGATAGTGCCACGCTGATCGACGAGAACATTCCAGGGCAAAACATCCTGAGTCTCTTGGCGGGGCAAGACTCTGTCGAGGTGAACGGGTATATCAGGTCGAACGGCGAGATCCAGGCGACCTTCATTGAAAAGAATGGTCCTGGAACTGTAACCCCGGAGGTGCAGGGGCTTGTGAGTGGGCACCAGCCCGGGCTCAATACCTTCCAGATCGGCGCCCTCATCGTGAATTACGCAGGGGCGGACTTCAGCAACATGCCGGATCCGAATGGCACTCGTTGGAACGGGCTCTTCGTGGAAATAAAAGGCACAGACCTCAACAGCTTCGATCCCGTGACGACGACCCTCACCGCCAGCAGGGTCGAGCCGGAGAATCAGGGGCTCGCCACGAATAATATCGATCAATTCTACGTGCAAGGGGCCGTGACTCAGACGCAAGTGGGTGGGACTGACGACTTCTTGATTGGAACGACAAGGGTTCGCACGACGGCCAACACGGAGTTCCTCGGCGTGACCATCGGGACTATCACCGTCAATGCCACGCTGTCTGTTGATGGCCAGTTAGCGAACGGAATCCTGACAGCGACGCATGTGGTGGCCAACGCAGCCCCCGTCATCACTTCAACACCGATCCTGGCAGGGACTCAGGGCGTGGCATACAGCTACGATGTGGAAGCCACGGATCCAAACGGTGATACGCTGACCTATAGCCTGGTGGCACCGGCCCCGTTCGGCATGACGATCGATCCGGCATCGGGCCTGATCGCCTGGACACCAGCGGCCCAGGTAGGCGACAACCCGGTGACCGTGCAGGTATCGGATGGCAGCCTCTCCTCTAGCCAGACCTTCACTGTGAAGGTGGCGGCGGCCGTTGCGCCGGCCGCCCCGGGCTTGATTACCCCGACAGTACTCCCGCCGGCGTTTGTGCAAACGCCCTATACCACAACCGTAAACGCCACCGATGCAAACGGCGACACGCTCACCTATAGCCTGGTGGGGCCGGTTCCAGCCGGGATGACCATCGTCCCCGGCACGGGAGTGATCAGTTGGACCGCGGCGGCAGGCCAGGTCGGGCCGAATGCTGTGACTGTGCGGGCGCAAGACAACAGCAGCAGCAGTCTGGCTACCAGCCAGACCTTCACCATCAACGTGGAAACAGCCACGGCGGCGAGTGGTGTGACTTTTGGATTTGACGATCTGACAAGGGGTGGCTACAACGTCACCCAGCCAGGCATCTGGACCAATATTGGTCCGGATGCCTTTTCGACAGCGAGTGGCTCGGCCATCATCGTGCGAGGGGACCTGACGGTGATCCTGGACAGTAATGGACGCCCGAGATTTAATCAGCCGGAGTTCATATTTTTAGGCGTGACCCTGATCAACAGGGGGACCACTGACGCCACCTTTGCCATCGCCGGCTACAACGGCAGCCACGGAGTCACGGATTTTTACTACACAGTGACTATGAAGCCCGGAGACCCGCCGTTTAGGGTACAGAACTCTTTCCTCGACAATCTCAATAGACCGATGAACGTGTCGATCGAACGACTGGAAGTGAATGGAAGCAGTCTGTCTACTCCTGATTTCGGGGTCAGCTGTCTCGGCGTCGGAACATCCGGAGGTGCTCTCACCTGTCCGTGAGGCGTGAGGCGTGAAGCGCCGGAAGTGAAACGTGAATCGCGGGGGAGTTTCGCTTTTTATGTTGCGGATCGATCAGGCAACTTGAAACTTGGAACTTGAACCTTGCATCCTGAACCACGGGGGGTACCATGTCCCATCCCTTCGACAGACGGCACCTTCTCAAGTATGGTCTTGCGTCTCTAGGCGCGCTCACGCTCGGCCATTGGCGGGCTCCGGTTCCCCTGTTGGACGGACCATCGGAAGCTCTGGCAAAGAGCGGCTCGTCCTCTAGCGGTAGTGGCACAACCACCACGACCAGCGGCAGGCTCTTCGGCTACAGACCCTTTACACAGCAGCTCTTCATCCCGTCGGTTGCCCAGTCCAGGCCTCGCGGAACTCTTTCGCCGGCGCCGGGCCAGTACCCACGTGTGGGAGGACCGAGCGGAAGACCCTCCGTCCCTCACGGGCGGTTCGACGATGTGGCCCACGGCATTGCCCCTGAGTTCGACGGTCGGGTTCCCGGCTTTCCCTGTCCGGACTGGAACCGCTTCTCCAGCCATACCCATGAGAAAGAGTATCGCCTGGCCATCGAAGAGACAGTCCAGTCATTCTTTCCCGGAGTCGATACACCTATTTTCGCCTATCGGGACGTCTTTGCGGGAGGCCCGGGACGAACACCAGGTCCGACCTTTCTGGCGCGTTTCCGCGAGCCAGTGGTGGCTCGCTTCGAAAACCACCGCACAAGAGATCGAGCGCCCATCAATACGACCGGTCACGATATCGAGGCCTCGGTCCATCTTCACGGCTCCCACGTTCCGGCCCATGCCGACGGCGCTCCGGACTTCTATGTCTTGGCCGGTGAGGCGCGAGACTATTACTGGCCCAACATTGAACCTCGTGTGACCCAACCGGATCGGCGGGCGAAAACCTGCGAGGGCCTGTTCGATCCGACCTGGACTCCCTCCACCCTCTGGTATCACGACCATGCGATGGACATCACAGGGTTCAACGTGAGCCGGGGCCTGGCAGGGTTTTACCTCATGTTCGACGAACGGGAGGAACAGTTGATCGAGGACCGGGTTCTGCCGGATTCGTTTCAAGGGTTCGATATCGGACTGGCTCTGACTGATCAACGATTCAACGCCGACGGGACGCTCTTTTTCGATTTCTTCAACCACGACGGCCGTCTGGGCGACGTGTTCACGGTGAATGGAACGGTGCAGCCGTTTTTGCAAGTGCAGCGGCGCAAGTACCGTTTCCGAATCTTGAACGCATCGAACGCGCGTGTGTATCAATTGCGGCTGAGCAACGGCCAGCCCTTTCTGGTATTCGGGGCCGACAGTTGGCTCTTTCCCAGGGCCGGTCTTGTGAAGAGTTTCGAACTGGCCAGCGGCCAACGCCATGATGTGATCATCGACTTCAGAAACGCGCCTAACGAGGTGTTTCTCGAGAACATCATGATTCAAACCAGCGGACGTAAGGGGGATGGAGTAGACC
>JACAFD010000280.1 GCA_013388555.1 Nitrospirota bacterium
AGAAAGGGTCCACTATAGAGACGCAGGGGGGGGTGATCATCGCTCTTGGGCAGCTCAAGAAAGGTCGCTAAATACGCGCCATAGGCAACAATGACGAGGCCGAGCATCGCGACGATGCCTGCCAGGACCATGCTCGCATATGTCACCCATCCGGTAGGTCTATTCACGATTCTGGAACCTCACCACAGCATAACCAAAAAGCGCGACGAGCGGGAAAAGCGAGAAACGCGCGACGAGCAAGATAAAGGAAGGGTCAGGGTTCAAAATTTCTGGGAATTGGACACCATGAACTTTACACTTCGGCTCGGGCATGACGCAATTTTCTTGCCCATCTTGCTCGTCGCGCCTTTCCCGCTCGTCACGCGCATCACGCTTCAGACTTCGCGCGTTCCGATCTTCTGAGGCAGAAGTGAGCCGATAATCATCCCCGCCGCTGCCATGAGAAATCCGACCAGTTGGGGATACCAGAGCGAATCGGAGGGACCGAACAGTTCCAGTCCCATCCATGTTATCAATCCAGCCGCGAAAGCACACAAGGCCCCTTGCGTCGTCGCCCGGGGCCAAAAAAGCCCGGCAGCGAGCGGTACGAAGGCCGTCACCAGCGTCACGCTGTACGTGTTCACCACAAGCGTGTAGATGCTGGAACTGGAACTGAGTGCGATAGCCAGAACCACGGCGGCGAAGACCACCACGACCAGCCGCATGACCCGAAGAAACTCCCCATCACTGAGCTCGGGCAGAGTCTCTTTGATCACGTTTTCGCTCAGAATCACCGACGGCGCCAACAACGTCGCGCTGGCACAGCTCATCACCGCCGAAAGGACAGCCCCGAAAAAGACGATCTGCGCAAAGACCGGTGTGTGACGCATGATCAGGGTCGGCAGCACAAGTTGGGAATCCTGATTGAGGAGCGTTGTGAACAGAGTCGGATCGACCAACGTCGCCGCATAGGCGAGAAACATCGGCACAAAACAGAAACAAAAGTAGAGCCCTCCGCCCAGGATCGATCCACGCACCGCGGTCCGCTCATTCTTGGCCGAGGTCACTCGTTGGAATACGTCTTGTTGGGGGATCGACCCCAACATCATCGTGATCCAAGCCCCGACGAAGGGAATCCAGGCCGCGAAGGTAGCGGGAGGGAAGAAATCCAACTTGCCTGCTGCAGCCGCATGATCGATCACAACACCCACTCCCCCAACCAATCCGCTGACGACAGACGCAATATAGAGGAGTCCTCCCATGATCACGGAGATTTGGACAAAGTCTAAAATAGCGACAGAAAACATGCCTCCAAACGTCGTATAGACCAGAACGATTACCGCGCCGATGACCATCCCGACAGGCTGGCTCACTGCGCCATCCGTCACCACATTCAGCACGAGTCCGAACACTTTGAACTGCGCAGCCACCCATCCGAGATACGATGCGGCGATGCAGACGGCACAGAGAACCTCGACTGGACGGTTGTACCGCAAACGATAGAAGTCGCCGACAGTCAGAAGGTTCAGCCGGTAGAAACGAGGAGCAAAGAACAGGCCGACCAGGATCAAGCAGAGGCTTGAGCCAAAAGGATCGGCAACGACGCCCCGCAGCCCGTCTTTTACAAACGTGGCAGAAATTCCGAGTACGGCCTCCGCGCCAAACCAGGTGGCAAAGACCGTGGCAATCACGACCGGCAGCGGCAAACTTCGGCCTGCCACTGCAAAATCCTTCGCGGTATGGACCCTCCTGGCAGCGGCCAGACCGATCCCCACCGACAGGAGTAGATAGAGAACGACGAATCCGAGGATCATGCGGGCGGCTTAGACATAGGTGTGGGCGGATTCTAGCAGGATGCTGAAAAAGTCCGCTAGCATCAGAAGACCGTTATTTGGTTGAACCGGGCAAACCAGATTAACTAAACAAACCAGATAGACTAGAGAAACCAGATGAACCAGCTAGCCCCCTGTTCTCTTGAGCAATCGCGTGGTAGGCTGTTAGCAGTTGCAACCAGGAAGCAGGCCCATGAACGATCACGCAATCTGTCCGCAAGACTCCTATCGAAACAGAGGAAGGCTGTGGCCACGGTTCTTGATCGGAGTGGTTGGAATTGGGCTGTTACTGGCTGGGCTACCGGCCCATGCGAACGAGTCGCAGACACCTTGGGAATGTTCGAATTACACCGGCGACGCCCATACCCGCTGTTTGGCTGCCTTCGTCGAAATGCAACGTGATCAGATCGCAGCACTCCAAGGAAAGATGCAAGCCCAACAAGACACCGTTAATCACTTAAAAGATCAGCTCGCCCGCCAGGCCTCCACGAATGCCGATCTGCAACGCCGACTGGCGCAACCACCAACCGTTGTGCAAACAGCCCCTCCCTTCTACACCTCTCCCTCCGTGGGGCTTGGCCTATACTTTGGAAGCCCCTGGATCTATGGGCCGTCACTATTTTATAGCCCCTATACCTATGGCCCAAGCTTCTTCTATGGATCACACCATCGACGCCACCGTTGGTAATGGCAACCTGGTTCATCTGGTCTATTTGGTCTATCTGGTGTATCCACTCAGCCTAGTCCAACCAACTAGACAAGACAAACGAGATAGATCAGAGAGACAAGGCCGGCTGGCTTTTTTAGCATCCTGTTAAGAATTATTGTCTTGAGCCAGCTCGCAACATCGCATACTCTACTCAAACTGGGACTTGGGATATCAGGTCCGTGCAGCCCATAATAAAGAAAGGACCCCTCATGCGTCTTATTACCATCAGTTTAGTGACCCTGCTCAGCCTTGGAACCCCGGCCGCATTCGCTGGAGCGCCAGAGCCGACAACCGATGAGCAAAAAACGCTCTATGCCTTGGGATTAGCCATCAGTCAATCCCTCGGGACCTTCAGCCTGAACGAGTCTGAGCTCGAACTTGTGAAGTCCGGCATCAACGATGGGGTCTTCAAGAAGACCCCCAAAGTGGACCTCCAGGCTTTTGGCCCGAAGATCCAACAACTCCAACAGGCCCGCGCCCTGGTCGTTGCCCAAGCTGAGAGCAAAGTGGGAGATGCCTTCCTCGCGAAAGCAGCAGCAGAGTCCGGCGCCAAGAAAACCGAGTCCGGCGCCATCGTCACGACCATCAAGGAAGGGACCGGCGCGACCCCAAAAGTGACGGATACGGTCAAGGTTCACTATCACGGCACCCTGATCGACGGAACCGTGTTCGATAGTTCTGTGAAGCGAGGCGAGCCTGCCACGTTTGGATTGAATCAAGTGATCAAATGCTGGACGGAAGGGGTGCAACAGATAAAAGTCGGCGGCAAGAGCAAGTTAATCTGCCCGGCGAATCTCGCCTATGGCGAGAGAGGCGCGCCCCCCACGATCAAGCCCGGCGCGACGCTGGTCTTCGAGGTCGAACTCTTGGAGATCGTGGCCAAGCCAA
The DNA here is from genome assembly GCA_013388555.1 of Nitrospirota bacterium. Classification (GTDB taxonomy): domain Bacteria; phylum Nitrospirota; class Nitrospiria; order Nitrospirales; family Nitrospiraceae; genus Palsa-1315. Next base: position 3,409 of record JACAFD010000280.1, read on the forward strand.
AATCATAACCACACCAGCAGAGACCTACACCGCAATCCTCAGCGAAGTCGAGCAGGAGCATCTCCCGCTCGACTTCGCCTGATGCTCCTCGCAAGATCTTCCACTCGACAGTATTCCAGGAGATGTGTTATCAAATCCGGTCTCGTCATTCCTAACAGACTGTGGAAAAATTCGGTGGGTATGCCGGAAGTTCACTGATCTGTATGTCTATGTCCATAGGAGCACACTCGCAGGATGCTCAAAAAGGCTGTCCAGCAAGGCCGCAGCAAGCGAAGAGGCGAGGCGTACGCTTCGGTACGTTGAGCCTCTAAGCGCGGCGAGAACGCCGCTGGCAGACTTTTTCAGCATCCTGCTAAAGAAAGGACCGTTCATGCGCTTTATTGTTTTCTGTTTGGCAACCATGCTTTGCCTTGGAACTACTGGGGCATTCGCTGGAGCGCCAGAGCCGACAACCGATGAGCAAAAAACCTTCTATGCCATGGGATTAACCATCAGCCAATCTATCTGGAGCTTCAACCTGAACGAATCTGACCTCGAACTTGTGAAGTCCGGTATCAACGATGGAGTCTTGAAGAAGCCCCCCAAAGTGGACCTCCAGACATTCGGCCCGAAGATTCAACAACTGCAACAGGCCCGCGCCTCCATCATCGCAGAAGGGGAGAAGAAGCGGGGGGCCGCTTTCCTCGCAAAAGCCGCGTCTGAGCCCGGCGCCAAGAAAACCGAGTCCGGAGCCCTTATCACGACTATCAAGGAAGGAAAAGGCGCGTCCCCGAAACGCACGGATACGGTGAAAGTGCACTATAACGGCACCCTGATCGACGGGACAGTATTCGATAGCACCCTCAAGAAGAGCGAGCCGACCACTCTCATCGTGAGTGAAATGAGCAAGTGCTGGACAGAGGGGAT
>JACAFD010000023.1 GCA_013388555.1 Nitrospirota bacterium
CACTTGGATCGAGCAGCGGCTTTCTGAGTCCGGCCTTACGATCGAGCAGTCGGTGCAATCGGAAAACCAGCAGCAGGCGATCGACCAAGTCTCCATCAGCAACAGCATCGGCAGTCTCCGATTTCTTGGCGCGATGGACTGGCGCACGTTCGTTGAGGAGATGAGCGTGGTCGAACGGACGCTGCGTGGAGATCCCGTCGCAGCCTACGGCAAGATGGATTTTGCCACCCGCGATCGCTACCGCCATGTGGTGGAGAAGATGGCGAGGAGCAGCCGGCTCTCGGAAGGCGATGTCGCGCGCCACGCGATTCTTCTGGCGCAGCAGGGCGCAAGCAGGAACGGCGGAGACGGTCGAGAGGCCCATGTTGGTTTCTACCTTATCGACAAGGGAGTGACACAGCTCGAACGAGCAGCGGAGGTGCGCCGCTCCACGTCTGATTCGTTTCAGCGAGCAAGTGGCCGGTTTCCGGTGCTCCTGTATGTCGGCACGATCGTCGTGATGACGGGGGTCTTCACCAGTGGCTTATTGGCGCTGGCCTATGCCGAGGATGAGGAAAGTTGGTTACTCGCACTGGTCGGTCTCCTGTCCCTCATCTGTACAAGTCAACTGGCGGTCGCGCTGGTGAATTGGCTTGCAACAGTGTTGGTGATGCCGCATGCGCTGCCGCGAATGGACTTCTCCAACGGCATTCCCCAGGAGTCGCGTGCCCTGGTCGTGGTCCCGGCTATGTTGAGTAGCGTTGAACACATCGAGGAGCTGAGCGAGGCGCTCGAAGTCCGGTTCCTGGCCAATCGAGACGGCCACCTGCACTTCGGCCTGTTGACCGATTTTCGAGATGCGCACGAGGAAACACTTCCGGAAGACGAGCCCCTGTTGCGCCTGGCCCGGAAGAGGATCGAAGACCTAAATGGAAAGTACAGCCCAGCAACTCGCGATGCGTTCTTTCTGTTTCATCGTCCGCGTCGATGGAATCCTGGGGAGCGGGTCTGGATGGGATATGAACGGAAACGGGGGAAGCTTGCGGATTTGAATGCGCTTCTCAGAGGAGGTTCCCGCGTTCACTTCTCACGTATCGTCGGGGAGACGGCTGTGCTGTCGAATGTACAGTACGTGATCACCCTTGACACGGACACGCAACTGCCGCGCGATGCAGCACGGCAGTTCGTGGGCGCGATGGCGCATCCGCTGAATCGTGCGCGGTACGACGCACACAAACAGCGGGTCTGCGAAGGATACGGCATCCTGCAGCCACGCGTTGCCTTGAGCCTCCCAGGCACGAACCAGTCGCACTATGCACGACTCAACGGGAGTGAGCCGGGCATCGATCCCTATACGCGCACCATCTCCGATGTATACCAGGACCTGTTCGGTGAGGGCTCGTTCATCGGCAAGGGGATCTATGAGGTGGACGCGTTCGAACGTGCACTCGCGGGTCGCTGTCCCGAGAACCGGATTCTCAGCCACGATCTTCTGGAAGGGTGCTACGTGCGGTCGGGGCTGTTGAGCGATGTACACTTGTATGAAGAGAATCCCTCTTGCTACAGCGTGGATGTAAGCCGGCGGCATCGCTGGATCCGTGGGGATTGGCAGCTTGCCGGCTGGCTACTGCCGAGCGTTCCTGGTCCCGAAGGGCGGCGTCAGAAGAATCCGCTCTCTGGACTGTCCCGATGGAAGCTCTTCGACAACCTTCGGCGTAGTCTCGTACCTTCAGCCATGACCGTCCTGTTGCTGCTCGGCTGGACGGTCTTGTCACCGTCCTGGTTGTGGACCTTGGCGGTGATCGGAATCATCCTGATTCCTCCGTTGCTAGCTGCCATTCTGGATCTGTTTCAGAAGCCGGAAGATGTGTTGCCGGAGCAGCATGTCGCTGCCGCGCTACGCTCGGCTGGGCAACACATCGTTCAGACGGTATTGACGATCGTGTGCCTTCCCTACGAGTCCTTCTTCAGTTTGGATGCGATTGTGCGCACGATTTGGCGAATGCTGGTCACCCGTACACGACTGTTGGAATGGAGTCCGTCAAGCAATCGGGATCGCGATCGCCTGACAAACCTCGTCGTCTACTGTCGGATGATGTGGATCGGTCCCGTTCTGGCCACGGCCTCGGTGATCTATCTGACGCTGTCGGAGCCTGGCGCGTTAGTTGTGGCTACGCCCTTTCTGGCTCTCTGGTTCGCCTCCCCCGCTATCGCGTGGTGGGTCAGCCAACCGATTCCTCGTCGGGAAGTGTATCTGACGGGCGACCAGACTATCTTTCTCCGGAAGCTTGCCCGAAAGACCTGGGCGTTCTTCGAGCAGTTCATCGGGCCGGACGATCATTGGTTGCCACCGGATAACTATCAGGAACATCCCGTTGCCGTGGTCGCGCATCGCACGTCACCGACCAATATGGGACTCGCGCTGCTTGCAAACTTGTCCGCGTACGACTTCGGCTACATTTCAACCGGACAACTCATCGAGCGCACGACGAATGCGTTCCATACGATGCAAGGGTTGGAACGGCACCGGGGCCACTTCTACAACTGGTATGACACGCAGTCACTGAAACCGCTGCTGCCGACCTACGTGTCGACGGTGGACAGCGGGAACCTTGCGGGCCATCTGCTGACATTGCGGCCGGGTCTGCTTGCCCTTCCCGATCAGAAAATTCTGGGGCTGCGATTCTTCGACGGCCTTCGCGACACACTTCGGGTCCTCGAGGATGCTGCAGGGGAAGCCACTGCAGCCCCGCTCGCTCAATTTCAGACGTTTCTGGAATCCGCCTATGAGTCCCGGCCAGCCACGCTCACGGCAGCGCGGCTCTGCCTTGACCGGCTGGCGACATCCGCTGATGAAGTAGTAGCGAGCATGAAGACTGACCCAGAGAGCCAAGCAACCTGGTGGGCGAGCGCACTCACCCGACAATGCCGGGACGCCCTCGACGACTTGATGTTTCTTGCACCCTGGGCCTTGCTGTCGGCCTCACAGAGTAGGCTCAGCGAATATCACCACATCGATGAGATCCCCACACTTCGCGAATTGGCACGCCTTGACGAGGTGTGTCTGCCGGCCGTCGAACATCGGTTGGGCTCAGAAACGATGCACGAGGAGCGCGCATGGGCTGAGGGCCTTCAACGGCTCATTGTGAAAGCCAGCCAGCGCGCCAGAGAAAGAATCGTGGTCGTCGAAGGACTGGCAGGTCAAGCCAGTCATTTCGCCAGTGCGGAATACGATTTCCTGTTCGACAAGGGCTGTCATCTGCTGGTTATCGGCTACAACGTCGGGGAGCGCCGGCGGGATTCGAGTTACTATGATCTGCTGGCTTCGGAAGCGAGATTGTGCAGTTTCGTAGCGATTGCCCAGGGACAACTGCAGCAAGAGCACTGGTTTGCTCTCGGGCGTCTCCTCACGACAGCCGGCGGAGGGCCGGTGCTCATCTCATGGAGCGGGTCGATGTTCGAGTACCTCATGCCGCTGCTGGTGATGCCGACATACGAACACACGCTGCTCGACCAGACGTGCAAGGCTGCGGTGGAGAGACAGATTCAATATGGGAAACAGCGCGGCGTCGCGTGGGGCATTTCCGAATCCGGCTACAACACGATCGACGTACATCTGAACTATCAATACCGCGCATTTGGCGTGCCCGGTCTGGGACTCAAGCGTGGGCTTGCCGATGATGTGGTCATTGCGCCTTATGCCTCTGCGCTTGCGCTGATGGTGGCGCCTGAGGAGGCGTGCCTGAATCTGCAGCGACTCGCGGCTGAAGGGGTTGAAGGACCATTCGGTTTGTATGAAGCGATCGACTATACGCCTTCCCGTCTTCCACGCGGACAATCGAGTGCGGTGATTCGGTCCTACATGGCCCATCATGAGGGCATGAGCTTGCTCTCTCTGGCCTATCTGCTCCTGGACCGTCCGATGCAGAAGCGATTCGAATCTGATCCGTTGTTCCAGGCGACCATGCTGTTGCTTCAGGAGCGGATTCCAAGGGCGACGGCATCCTATTATCACACCGTGGAGCTCTCCGACATACGTACGACCTTTGGTGAAGCCGAGATGCCGGTGCGCCGGTACAGCAGCCCTCACACTCCAATACCGGAGGTGCAGTTGTTGTCGAACGGCCGATACCACGTGATGATCACGAACGCGGGGGGTGGGTACAGCCGTTGGAAGGATCTGGCCGTCACACGCTGGCGCGAAGACAGTACCAGCGACAACTGGGGCACGTTCTGTTACCTCCGTGACGTGACGAGCGGGGAGTGCTGGTCCACGGCCTATCAGCCGACGCTCAAGCAATCGAAGAATTACGAAGTCATTTTTTCTGAGGGACGGGCTGAGTTTCGACGCCGCGAACAGAATATCGAGACGCATACAGAAATCGTGGTATCGCCGGAAGATGACATTGAACTGCGTCGAATCCGCATCACCAACGGCTCGCAGATCAGCCGGACGATTGAGATCACGACTTATGCAGAAGTCGTGCTCGCCTCCTCTGCAGCAGACGCGCTGCATCCGGCGTTCAGCAACCTCTTTGTGCAGACCGAGATCATCCGTGACCGGCACGCGATCCTCTGCACGCGCCGGCCCCGCTCCCTCGCCGAGCACTCCCCCTGGATGTGTCATCTTATGGCTGTGCATGGAGCACACATCGGAACGATGTCCTACGAGACGGACCGACTACAGTTCATTGGCCGCGGTCGCACTCCCGTTGATCCACAGGCCATGAGTAATGCTGAGGCGCTATCGGGCAGCGAAGGCTCTGTGCTCGATCCAATTGTCGCCATCCGGTGTCGGATCACGCTCGATCCGGAAGAATCGGCCACGGTTGATTTGGTGTTCGGCATCGGCGACACCCGCGATGTCTGTCTGGGGCTCGTCGAGAAATACCACGATCGGCGTCTCGCCGATCGTGTCTTCGATCTGGCGTGGACCCATAACCAAGTGGTCATGCGGCAGCTGAATGCCACCGAGGCCGACGCACAACTCTATGGCCGACTGGCTAACTGTATCCTCTACGCGAACTCCTCCCTGCGGGCTGACCAGGGTGATCTGGTCAAAAACCGCCGCGGGCAATCCGGGCTCTGGGGCTACGCGATTTCAGGCGATTTGCCGATTGTGCTGCTGCAGATCGGAGATCCGGCCAATATCGATCTGGTGCGCCAGCTTGTACAGGCCCACGCGTATTGGCGCTCCAAGGGGTTGGCTGTGGATCTGGTGATCTGGAACGAAGATCACGCCGGGTATCGGCAACTTCTCCACGAACAAATCATGGGGCTGATTGCCGCGGGCCTCGAAGCACACGTGATCGATCGACCAGGCGGCATCTTCGTTCGTCCTAGTGACCAGATTTCGACCGAAGACCGCATTCTGCTCCAATCAGTCGCTCGCGCCATCATTACCGACAGGCGGGGATCGTTGGCGGACCAGATCACCCGTCGTGGTCATAGGGACGTTACCGTGCCGCGCCTGACTCCAACCCGAACCCGTCGCACTGAGCCCTTGCCATCCACTGCGTTGCCCCGCACCGATCTCATCTTTTTCAACGGGCTGGGAGGATTCACGCCTGATGGCCGCGAGTATGTCATTACGACTTCGCACGGGCATGTGACGCCGGCGCCGTGGGTCAATGTCCTGGCGAATCCGAACTTTGGCACCGTCGTCTCGGAGAACGGCTCGGCCTACACTTGGAGCGAGAACGCCCACGAATTCCGCCTCACTCCGTGGCACAACGACCCGGTGAGTGATGCGAGCGGAGAAGGCCTGTATCTCCGTGACGAAGAGCGGGGCCACTTCTGGTCCCCCACGCCGCTGCCCAGCCGAGGGGCGACACCGTATGTCAGCCGGCACGGCTTCGGCTATAGCGTCTTCGAGCATAGGGAGCGCGGCATCCGCTCAGAGCTGTGGGTGTACGTCGCGCTGGATGCACCGGTGAAGTTCATGGTGCTCAAGGTGCGGAACGAATCGGAGCGATCGCGCAAGCTGTCCGCGACGGGTTACGTGGAATGGGTGTTGGGAGATCTACGCCCGAAATCGGCGATGCATGTCGTGACCGAACTGGACCCCAAGAGCGGCGCGCTCTTCGCGAGAAATCCCTATCACACGGAGTTCGCCGGCCGAACTGCCTTCTTTGATGTGGACGAGACGACTCGGACCATCAGTGGCGACCGGACTGAGTTTATAGGGCGCAATGGCACGCTTCGGAGTCCGGCCGTGATGACCCGGGTGCGGTTGTCTGGCAAACTGGGGGCCGGGCTTGATCCCTGCGGGGCAATCCACGTCCCATTCGAGCTGGCCGGTGGGCAAGAGCGCGAGATCATCTTCAGGCTCGGGGTTGGGCGGGACGCCGAAGATGCCAGGAATCTGGTCCGTCGCTTTCGGGGATCTGCCGCGGCGCGCAACGCGCTTGAAATGGTCTGGCAGTACTGGAAACATACACTTGGCGCTGTGCAAGTAGAGACGCCGGACCAGGCACTGAACGTGCTGACCAACGGCTGGCTTTTGTACCAAACGCTCGCATGCCGTCTGTGGGCGCGGAGCGGATACTATCAATCAGGGGGTGCCTTCGGTTTCCGCGATCAACTTCAAGACTCGATGGCACTCATCCACAGCGAGCCGCAGCTTGTGCGCAAGCACCTCTTACTCTGTGCAGCGCGGCAGTTTCAGGAAGGCGATGTCCAGCATTGGTGGCATCCCCCCTCAGGCCGAGGGGTGCGTACGCGCTGTTCGGATGATTACCTCTGGCTGCCCCTGGCGACATGCCGCTACGTGTTGAGCACAGGGGACAGCGGGGTCTTAGACGAACCACTCCACTTCGTCGAAGGTCGCCCGGTTAATCAGGAGGAGGACTCCTACTACGATCTACCGGGCCGGTCTGAAAAAGTGGTCAGTCTGTACGAACACTGTGTGCGAGCCATTCTGAAGGGGCTCACACGTGGGGAGCACGGCCTCCCGCTCATCGGCTCCGGTGACTGGAACGACGGGATGGACATGGTTGGCAAACACGGCAGAGGCGAGAGCATCTGGTTGGGATTTTTCCTGTATGACGTGCTGATGCAGTTCACGAAGGTGGCACGCCTGCGTGGTGATCTCTCCTTCGCGGAACGTTGTCAGGGCGAAGCGGTGCAATTGCGACAGAATATCGAGCAGCATGGTTGGGATGGAGAGTGGTATCGCCGTGCCTACTTTGATGATGGCTCGCCCCTTGGGTCGGCAGGTAATCCCGAGTGCCAGATCGATTCAATTGCGCAGAGCTGGTCGGTTCTCTCCGGGGCGGGGGATGCCTCGCGCTCACGCATGGGTATGGACGCGCTCGATCGGCGCCTCGTTCACCGGGACCATGCATTGATCCAACTGCTGGATCCCCCGTTCGACAAGTCCAATTTGAATCCTGGCTATATCAAAGGGTACGTCCCGGGGGTGCGAGAAAATGGGGGGCAGTATACGCATGCGGCGATCTGGGCGGCGATGGCCTTCGCCGCATTGGGAGACAGACGGCGCGCCTGGGAACTGTTGGCCATGATTAACCCGGTCAACCATGCGAGATCTCCGGAAGGGACCGCGACCTACAAAGTAGAACCGTATGTCGTCGCAGCCGATGTCTACGCGCTCTGGCCGCACACCGGCCGCGGTGGATGGACGTGGTACACAGGCTCGGCAGGCTGGATGTACCGGCTTATCCTAGAATCACTCCTTGGGTTGAGGCTTGAAGTAGATAAGCTACGCGTTGCTCCGTGCCTCCCTGCGGATTGGAAGGGGTTCACGTTGCACTACCGATACCGGGAATCCCTCTACCACATCACCGTTCTACAAGTCAGCGCAGGGAACGGCGAGACGAGCGTCACTGTCGATGGCGTCGAGCAACACGATAAGATTATTTCTCTTGTGGACGATCATCAGGAACACTCGGTTGAGGTGTACATCCAGGCCGCCGACGTTATCTGAGAGTAACCGGTTACGCCGAATTCAGAAAGTGTTGTGCATCGACGCAAGTATCTATTTGAATGAGAACCAGCAGAATCATTGAAGTATTCGGGCCGCGCGTAATACCGCTTGACCAGGCCCTTCATGGCGTCTAGCATAGGAAGATATTATCTTGAGCCTCGCTGACTGTTCCATCCCTCGCGCCTCTTTCTTCCTGCGCGTGTGAATCTCCAGTCTCCGCCGCTCCTATGCCAGAGTATTTCTGAAATATTGCGATCATTGGGCGTGACCACCAGGACGGAGCGGATCGGTCCCTTGACGATATACAAGTCCGCGGACATGCAGTGTCCTTCTCGATACAGGCCCTCAAAACTATAAAAGGAGAGATGCGATGACATCAGAAGAACAAATCATGAAGATGAAGAAAGCGATCACTCAGGCCCTGAAGGTGATGGGAGACCGGTTTGGATCGACGGAAGCAGACGTGGAGAAGGCGATTGACGAGCTGAAGGCGTCCATGCAGCCAGCGCCAGCCGCAGCGGCCCAGCTTCCCCAGAGCACGGCAGCTGCGAATGCCGTGGCGTAGTCGCCGATAGTACAGATTGAACAACACGATCATGGCCTTAAGTGAGGAGTTCGCTGGCTTTTGCGCAATCTGAGAGGACGCGGTCGAATCCGCAGTGCATTCGTCAAGGAACCGTCCACGCCATGAGTAACCGGCATCAAGGGGGGAAAGTATGAAGAACACTACGCAAGTCTATGTGCTGACGCTCCATGCACCGTCAAGACGAGCCGTTAGACTCTGGACGGGAGCGAGCATCCATTCGTTGCGGCACTGCTCCAGCAAGAAAATTGATCGTACGCTGGCGGAGATGCAGCAGCATGTGGACGATTTGCAGCGCGCCATCAGGGTGCTGGCGACGGGCGGATCGTATTCTCTCAATCGCTCTCGATAATGTTCCGCTTCCGGCGGAGCACACTCACCCAGAAAGAAGACAGCCAACATGCCGGACAATGCAAAAGGTAAGAAGGGTCATGCCGCCGCCAAGCCGGTTAGCGTACCGTCACGGATACCAACCGACGGCGATCTCACGTGCAGCGAATCCCAAATTGAGGACATTCTCTCTGAAGGCGAGTCCATCAGGCCTATGAGTAAGAGCGACAAGGGCCTGCATCCGAAACGCCAGCCCAGGTCCTTGCAGTAAGACGGTTATGGTGAGGTGAGGAGTGTTCTTCACCGATCTGCCAAATCTGCAGTGACCTCTTTCCCTCTGCGGCCCCAGAAGAATTGTGCGAGGTGACGTTTCAGCACCCCGCATGTGGCCCTTGACAAGGTGGTGGAGTATGCTGTGCCGGCAGCATGGCAGAGGAGCAACCGGATGACCGAACACAAGACGGATGTCAGGCCTCGTTGGCCTCTTCCGACCGACGACTATTGGTCCACCCCCTTCGCTGAAGCGTTGCTGCGGCATCTAGATCTTTGCCCCGGAACGACCATTCTCGATACTGCCTCCGGCCAAGGGATTCCGGCCTTCTACCTGGCAGAGCAGGTGGGGCCTACCGGGCAGGTCCTGGCCATTGATCTCAGTAGGCGTCAGGTCGAGAGTGCGCGAGCGATCCAAGGAGTGCAACTCCCGTGGCTGCGGTTTGAATGTCTGGATATGCGAGCCCTGCCGCCACAGCTGCCCTGTTTCGACCGCATAACCGGAAATCTCTCCGTCATGTTTTTCCGTCCCAACCGTTTCGAAACTGTCAGAGGGTTGGTGGACCATCTCAAGCCCCGAGGCCAACTGGTGCTGACATTCCCGTCGCTCGGTACGTTCGACGCACTTTGGCATCGGATCGATCAAGAAATGTCAGTGCATGGCCTTCAAGCCGAACGCCGACGGCTTGAAACCTATCTCGCTGAACGGCCTTCAGCAAAAGAGGTTCATGGATGGCTAGAGAGGCTCCAGCTCACACGCATTGCCGTAACCGAGTATCCCTTAAACGTGGCGACTGGAACAGGCCAGGCGTTTCTCCACCATCCACTGCTCCGGGGCGGCTTTCTCGACGATGCCTATGAATGCTTCGATGATCAGGGGCTGGCGGAGGAGGTTATGACAAGGGTCTCTGAAGACGTGGAGAGCTTCACACCGCTGATTGCGCAGCGATGTGTATTGTCGGGGTGGAAACTATAGCAGGAGCCGTGACAGATGAATCGAGGGTTCGCCTCGGAGCTCCCGCCTCATGAATGAGGCTTGTTATAGGAAAATGATTCCGAGGTGTGATGTAAAGGGGCGCTTCGATTGAAGCGCCCCTTCTGCGGCAGATGCTTGTTGGGGCGTTCTTAGAAACGTCCGCGTCCGCCGCGGTCGCCACCACCACCGCCGCCAAAACGACCACCACCACCGCCACCACCGCCGGTGCGTGGTTCTTGTGGCTTGGCCTCGTTGACAGTCAAAGGACGTCCATCCATCTGTGAGCCGTTCAGCGCGGTAATCGCGGCCTTGGCTTCTTCGGGGGTGGCCATCTCGACGAAGCCGAAGCCTCGCGATTGCCCGGTGAACTTGTCCGTGATCACACGCGCAGACTCGACGGTGCCGTGCGCGGCGAAGAGGGTGGTGAGCTGTGATTCAGTTGCCGCATAGGGCAACCCGCCGACATAAAGTTTTGAACCCATGGGGGTTCCTCCTTCTGAAAATGATATTGTCTTAGACTCGAGAATGAACATACGAGAGGAAGGAACAGGCCGAAGACGCGGGTTAATGGAGCGGCTTAGGTCGAGCTTCCGATCAGATTCTCGGCACCAACAATATCGGTGATGGGCCGTTCCATTTGCCGTTTCATGCGAGGCCCGCCGCGTGAAACGTAAATATCCTAACAGAGGCGCAAGTGAAAAGCTATAGGTCTCGTGTCTTAATCTTGTGGCGAGCATCGTGAGGGACAATGTAGGGACGAGTCGAGAGTTGTTGTCCAGTGAGAAATGTCCTGGTGACTACTAACTATACATCCGCATTGCCTGTTGGGCCTGGACCAGGCCAGATGAGGTAGGGTGGTTTTTTCATCGACTCAGCTGAACTGGGGTAGAGACGTCTGGCATAGCTGTAGGCGTCTTCTTGTGCTACCAAGCAGGTGGATGCGGTGGCGTGGTTTGATAGAACGCGAAAGGACCCTTGATCATCCGCTGCTATCGTCGCCATGTAGAGGGCACAGGAAAAACTGCCCTCTTTTGAGTACGCGGTGCTGATCAAGAGGTGTGATCCATCTGGAAAGGTCATGATTGGATCCAGGTTGGTACGGCCCATGTCTTACTCCTTTTTTCTACTACGCAGGATCTTATACGGCCTGGTTTGCATAGGGGGTCACATAGAGTCTGAGGAGATGTCCTTCCCATTGGGTTCCTTCAAGGGCGATGACGGCATTTAAGGCCTGTTCACCGGACCCCATCTCGACAAACCCGTATCCGGCTGATTTTCCCGTATGCTTGAATCGGACCACGTAAGCTCTGGCGACTAGACCGTAGGAGGTGAAGATTGCGCGTAGTTCACAGTCCGAGACCTTGTCCGGGAGTCCTCCAACATACAGGGTACGCTTTCCCATCGAGAATCCCTTTGTAACGCGTCAGGCCATTCGAGTCGTCGATTCGAGCAATGTCTAAACCGTCTTTGCTGTCTCCAATCGTGCTATCCGTTAGAGTTCGATGGAGGACAACAGGCGCTCCTCGGTGGTCTCCAGGGGAGCGTCTTGTATACGGCACTCGGCGGAAACTAGAGCATCGGTCGCGCTGGATCTAGAGGGAAGGAATGAAGGCGCGAGGGATAGAGTAGTGACCGAGCTTCAAGTAGCGCTACTGTACCACAGGCGGGGTAGGATAGCGAACATGTCACTCCCTTCCCCTGTTGTTTAATTGCCCACTGCCTTGAAAGTCAGGGCCAAATTTCACGTTCCGTGCTCATGATGCACCTCTTTTTTCAAGAGAGTTGACGCCAGCAGGGGGTTGCTGTAGGATGGCTTCTACATTGTACTGTAGTAGTCCGGCGGTACGACTGTATACACCATAACGGACTTCGCGATCGCATCGCGACCAGGTCCTTCGGAGTTGATGCCTTTCTGGTTTCTCCCTCCTCGGCTCTCTGATCCCGTCTTAATGCGATCACACTGAAAGGATAGTGCAGTGGATACGTCTGTTCACACAAGTTTTCATACCCTTGGTTTGTCTGAACCGCTTTTGCAGGACTTGGCAGCAGCGGGCTTCCTAGTTCCCACTCCAATTCAAGCTCAGGCCATTCCCCCGGCTCTTGAAGGCAGAGACGTCATCGGTTGTGCGCAAACCGGCACGGGTAAGACTGCGGCATTTGTAATTCCTATGATTGAACGCCTTGTGCACTTGCCCAAAGGTCAACCGCAGGCCTTGATTCTTTTGCCGACACGGGAGTTGGCGTTGCAGATTTTTACATCGATCGAGAAACTTGGTCGAAACCATGGCATTTCTGCCACGGTTATTGTCGGAGGGAGCGATATGCAGGCCCAAATCAGAGGCTTGCGCCAGCGACCAAATATTCTGGTTGCCACACCAGGGCGCTTACTGGACCACATGTGGAACGGGACGGTCAATTTAGCCCCAATTAAAATCCTGGTGCTCGATGAGGCCGACCGTATGCTCGATATGGGATTTGCTCCACAGATTAATCAGATTCTTGATGCGTTGCCGATTGAGAGACAGACGTTACTCTTTTCGGCCACGATTCCAGCGGATGTCACCCGCTTGGTTCAGGCGAGCCTGGACAGTGCCGTTCGTGTGACGGTGACACCTCCGTCTACGACGGCTGAAGGTGTGACCCAGGCGGTTCGTTATACGACTTCCCATGAGAAGACAAAACTGTTGGTGTCGTTGCTGGTGGCGGAACGAGGGACTGTCCTCGTATTCGCTCGGACGAAGAGTCGGGTCGATAGACTCGGTCAGACGCTTGAACAGGCCGGTCACCGTGTCGCGGTCATCCACGGAGACCTCAGTCTGCCTCAGCGCCTCCGTGCCCTCAATGGATTTAAACGAGGGCAGGTCAGAATTCTCGTTGCCACGGATATCGCAGCCCGCGGGATCGATGTGGCGAATATCGGCCACGTAGTGAATTATGATTTGCCGAATTGTCCGGAGGATTATATACATCGTATTGGGCGGACAGCCCGGATGAAGATGACCGGGCGAGCTACCAGTTTCGTGACCCACGAGGAGGGTGATCAGATGCGAGCGATTGAAAGATTGCTGGGGTGTCCTGTGCCGTTAGCAGAGGGAAGCCCCCGTCCCAGTGAGCACCTGTATTCAAGGAAGAGAGTTGAACGGTCCAGAAGTGACCGTCAGCAGTGGGGGCGTCCAAGCGATGATCGACCGCTTGTACCGGATGGGGTCTAGGTTTTACGGGTAAGTGTATGACCAGGAGCGGTCAGCAGGTCTTCTTCTGACGTGTTTTAAAACGGTGAGTGATCCCTGGGGGGGCCATGGTTAGCTCACTGACGATGGGCTGCAATTGGCCTAGTACTACTTGGTCAAGCAGGAATGGTCAAACAGAAACATGACCAGTATGAGGGAGGGTACGGGGCAGCTGTAGGGCATCGATCTCGCTGCTTAGGTATTCCCTAATAGAGAGGCTCTTGTGGACCCCACTGGAGCCCTGCCAAATCCGGATCTTCCCCCTCTGTTCTTGAGGGGCGGGCTGGCTTCTCAGTCTTGCGCTGTTCTCGACGGGCGTCTTTCTCACGCCGCTGAACTTGCTTGGCTTTCTCGCGATCTCGTTTCGCGATGGTTGTTTTTCCTGCTCGTCCGATGATGCCCTCCTTTGCGTTACGACTCGTATTGAGTCGTGAATCGCCCATCCTCGAAGGTCGTGTCGACCTTATGGCCGCGACGACTCGGTTGCTCCGCGGAGTCTCTTGCCGCTTGAGTCCGCAGCATCGTTGTTGGTCTTTCCTCCCCGTTCAGCTGTTCGAGAACGAGTGCCTTGGCCGAACCCACGGCTTGCCATATTCGAGACCTGCCGGCGAATGTCTTCCATTGAAGTGGTCAGGTTGGTATCAAGGGGACCTGGAAGGCCAAGCACCTCCCATCGGATTTTTGGCTTCCTTGTTGCCCGTGCCCGGTTCTTTCTTGTTTTGTCGGCACGCCACCCAGTGGATAGCTTCATAGGTGCTCCTTAGTAGAACCTGGCATCTCCAAATGTGAAAGTCTGTTCACATGGAGATGAGGATATCGGATTGAAAGACAAAAATCATTCCATCCATCTTCCCGCCATGTTGCAGGCGCAAGAAATAATGGAACGTTTGAGCAACTTCTACTGCAAGATCGATCGCGCTGAGACAATCGAGTAAGCCTAGAGGCGCGCGAGGGGTAATGCTAGCTCGTATAGCTCGACAGAGTACCATGAGCTATGGTGAGAGTCAAATAGGGTATCTAGCTAATTGTAGAACCTGGATCATACGTATGCTCATCACTCTTTGTGGATACAACCGTCGCCGAAACAATCGTATGTGTTGTGTGTCGTATGTCGAAGCGCAGGATCGCATGATCGTCAGGAAACGATGACATTCCAAGTCTGTGATCGAACTCATCGCATAACACAAACCGATCGTTTCGTTTGCGGATGCCTTCTTGACTGCATGGCGCGCATTTGAAGAATTATGTTCATGAATCGAGTGTTCTGATGTACGGTAGGAACGTGGTAGGGAATCTCGATGGAACAAACCTCACATCGATCCTCTGTGTTGAATAAGTATCGTCAGCACCCACGGGTCCGCATCCCTGCTCCGTTTGTTTGTGCCCTGTCCCATTGTCAGTCCCGTGGTTGGTTGAGGAAGCCGGGTATTGATTTAGGTGTGGTCTACGATCTTTCAATACGCGGAGCCCGTGTCAGCACGGAGGCAGAGATCAGGCCAGGGGATGAAGTCACGTTGACTCTGCGACTGCCCAAGCAACTCAAGCCTGCTGATATTGCAGTTGCCACCGTGAGGTGGACGAAGGATCAATTCTGCGGCTTGGCTTTCAAAAAATTATCACCAGATGCACAGATCCGCCTAAAAAAGTATGTGTCTATCTTGTCAACGACTGTCTCATAGCCTTGCGGTCTCCCCTACCTCGCATACTCTGTAGCCAGGCATAGAATAGTTCTTAAAAGAAGCTCTTCGCAGCCCATCTTCTCATGAAGAACAAACAGAGAAGCGCGCTAGCTATGTGCCAAGGTGCTGAGCAGAATCGATTGGCCGTTATCTGCCGATACAGTGGAGGTGCGTAAGCTAATTCAGATCTTTCGGTAGGTCGAGGTTCGCCCGGTTGCAGTGATGTGGGTGAAGGGAACGTGACGTGCTCGTTTGAGAAAAATACAGATTGGTTCGTCCCTTCCTTGCCGGAGAGACTGCGTTATGGGACCATATTATTTGATGGCCACTGACTTCACTTCCTTAAACGTAGTCTGACCAAGCAGGGCTTTCTGAACTCCATCTTGCATGAGTGTGGTCATACCTTCGGCGATCGCGACTTTTGACAGC
>JACAFD010000207.1 GCA_013388555.1 Nitrospirota bacterium
AAGCAGCTCTTGATGCCCCCATCCTCCCATTCATGCCCGGATGGAACGTCCATCCTGGGTTTGACAAAGATCCCTCCGAAACTGGCCTCGGGAGACATCTACACGAAGCTGGGAAAGCTGGCCAGCAAGGAAGCGGCCCAGACATTGGTGAACAGCCGGTCGACCCTGCCCGAAGAATCCATCCGGGCAACTCTCGTCACACCGCTGGATGATCCCGTGATGAGAGCGGACATCGTCGTGATCATGGCGCCCCCTGAAACCATGATGTGGCTCAGTATGGCTTCGACGTATTTTACCGGCAAGAGGATGAATTTCCAGATGGGCTCCTACAACGCCCAGTGTCTGGAGACGACGGTCTATCCCTATACGACCCGTGAAATCAACTTATCGCTCGGATGCTACGGATGCCGGGCCATTTCCGATCTGAGCGACGATCTCATGTTCATGGGGATACCCCTCGCAAAGATGGAGCAGCTCACTGCGGGGCTCACCCATTTGGGCCGAAAAGCCATACCGGATGTCCGATCCAGGACGTATTTGCCTCCGCTGATTTAACAAGAAACGAAAGAGTCTTTTGATGCAGAAAGAAAAAACCATGAGACCGTTTGAAGATTTGTTGAAGGAATCCGTGGCCAGGCATGGGCATCTCTGTGCCGGGCAGGTCATCGGCGTCAGGATGTCCATGCTGGGATGCAACCTCGTTGGCATAGAAAACCCCGGAGTCGGCGGCTGGCGAAAGAAGCTCATGGTTTTCGTCGAGATCGACCGATGTGCAACCGACGCGATCCAGAGCGTTACGGGTTGCAGCATGGGAAAACGAACCCTCAAGTTTCGCGACTTCGGCATCAACGCAGCCGCGTTTCTAAACCTCGAAACCCGAGAAGCCTATCGGATCGTTTCGACCGAGGAATCCCGTAGATTGGCTGACCTGTATGCGCCTGAAGAGTCCGACCCGGCACGGCGCCAGTTGATCGGCTACCAGCAGATGCCGGATAGCGAGCTTTTCCATGTTCAGGCAGTGAATGTGCGGCTTGAGGAATGGGAAATGCCCGGACCCTCTCGCAGAAAAGTGGCCTGCGGAAGGTGCGGCCAGATCGTTCGAGATGGTAGGGAAGTCATGCGGGATGGCGTCCCGCTATGCTGCCCCTGTAGCGGTATGGGATATTTTGAAGCCAATGTCCCGGATGGGATGACGAATGTCATTCGGCATGCCGAGCTTACTAGGCAGTGTATGCAAACGCATTCATGAAAAGATCAGGGGAGCTGCGCCCCCCTGCACCAGCAACACTTCAGGGGGGTTGCATACACGCCCCAAGATCGGAAGATCGCAGTATGCAATGGGTGATGCTCAAGGCCGAATGCCCCGTCATCGGGGTGAAGAAGAAAGAGACCGCTTAGACCGGGACCGGGGGTTCTTTAAGATGCTATGCAAGCCGAGAAAGAGGATATTCCTCCTCACTACCTTCAGACTATGTGACAACAATGGGTATACGAGTACCCAGATTCACAATTTTTTCTGCAGTAACGGTTTCAGGATGGTTGAGACTCCTGACGAAGCCGATTATATCGTGATCAGTACCTGCGGGTTTGACCAGGAGCGTGAAAATGCATCCAGGTCTGTCATTGAGCAATATATAGACAGGTTCTCGAAATATAAGCTCATCGTCATATGCGGATGTCTGACGAAGATCAATCCAAAGCTCTTTGATCAGGCCAACGTTATCACCATAGGCCCTAAGGAACTGCACAGATTCAACCAGATCTTTCAGGCTGATATAAGGATTGAAGATGTTTCAGGAGGCAAACTGAATGATCGGTTCATTGACAGGGATTATGGAATCTTCGATGCCTACTACCTCCAAATCTGTCAAGGATGTGTAAACAGCTGCACTTATTGTGCCATAAAGAAGGCAAAAGGCCATGTGACGAGTAAACCGCTCCATATAATCATTCATGAGCTGGAGCAGGCTATAAATGATGGATTTACTCGCATCATGCTCCTTGGAGATGACTGCGGAAGCTATGGCGTGGATCTGGGGTTCGATTTTTCGGATCTTCTGAACGAGCTCGCCAACTTCAAAGTTGGGATAAGCATCAACTATGTAGAGCCGGGAAGGTTTTTGTACCTGTACCCCAAGTTGAAGCGAAGCACGTTCGAACGTATTGAATTCATCAATATACCGGTTCAGTCCACATCAAACCGCATTATCAGGCTGATGGGGCGTCATTATGAGGTCGATAATGTATTTCGGCTTGTCCGGGAAATGCGACAGCAATCCCCCGACATATTTCTCGAAACTCATATGATGTATGGCTTTCCAACGGAGACCCGGGAGGAATTCGAGGCCTCCTTTCGTGCAGCAGAGTATTTCGACAGCGTCATATACTTCTATTACACAGACCGAAAGAATGTCAGGTCTTCCCTTCTGGACGGCAAGATCTCGGGAGCAGAAATAAATCACAGGACTCAGGCCATCTTAAATCATCCCAGATTCCGCCTCAATCGCGACAGTGCAATCCCTCCCATGATTATGCTGGGATATGACATACAAGCTCCACAGGATATATTCAAATCCATAGAAGGCAGTATAGGATCTTCTTCTGAAATAGACGTTCCGAAGGAGGGAGTCTGTGCTTGAGTGAAACGTGTTCGAAGCCGCGCGACTGGCCGGGATTATGGCCGCGAAAAGAACCTGGGGCCTGATTCTCCTCAAATCGGGCGGCCGTAGTGGAACGTACGAGCGCTGAGGAGGTTCCTTATCCCCGCTTTTCCTCTGGGCGGTCGCAGTGACTCACTTTTGAAAGGAAGATGGAAATGCATGGATTTTATGGCCGTATTCTGTTTGTTGACTTGAGTGGCAGAATATTTCGCATTGAAACGATACCCGACGAGATCCTCTCCGATCATCTCGGAGGGAAGGGGCTGGCGACTAAACTGCTGATCGAGGGAAACCCTCCAGGAGTGGACCCTCTTGCCCCTGAAAACCAGCTGATTTTTGCCACCGGCCCTTTCTGCCAGAGCCGCATCTGGGGTGCAAGCCGCTACGGGGTGTTCACCAAATCACCCCTTACAGGGATCTACCTCGAATCCTATTCAGGGGGCAAGGTTCCCGAAGCCATCGATGCCGCAGGATTCGATGCGGTTGTTTTTACCGGCAGGGCTTCCCGCCCCACGGTTGTGTCGATCTATCCGGACGGCGCGAAGTTCTTCGATGCAGACGACTTGTGGGGAGCGGACACTTTCCGGACCGAAGAAGAAGCCAAGCTCCGCTTTGCCGTCGCGAAAGGCGGCTACCGCAAGCTGGGCGCCGTCGTCATAGGTCCTGCAGGCGAGAAAATGCTGCGATTTGCGGTCATTGAAAACGACAAGTGGCGCTCTGCCGGGCGCGGCGGCGTGGGGGCCGTCATGGGATCGAAGCTGCTCAAGGCTGTGGTGGACAAGGAGCAACCCCAACTTGTCATCCTTGGAAAGCAATCAATCGATGGCGATAACAACCAGACCGGCCAGATGCTCGGAGCACTGGCAAAAATGGCGCAGGGCACTTTCGCATCCAAAGTAACTGTGGACGGCGACAAGGTCAATGTCATCCGCGAAATCGACGGCGGTTTGTGGCGGACGCCTGGCTGTCGCCGGCTGAAGAGGCTTCTTGAGTCCGATGCCCAGGCACCGTGTCCGAGTTGAGGTCGACGGCGATGACGAGGTCTGCCCTGTCGAAGCCGCAGGAGACGTAATCTCTTGACTGAAGTCCCACAGTCGAGATGAAGCACTCGTGGTCTGCCGGCAGCGCGCC
>JACAFD010000236.1 GCA_013388555.1 Nitrospirota bacterium
GAACATCGGATTCAAATCCAAGGAACTGATGGAGTGCGCCGGCGCACAGGTCGAAGTGATTGAAAAGTGTTCAGGCCACGATGGTTCATGGTCAGCCAAGTCGGAATTCTTCCCCCTCTCGATGCTGATCGCGCAGAAAGCCGTTCGGGTGATTGAACAGGCTCCGGCAGATCTTGTCGCCTCCGATTGCCCTCTGGCGGGATTGCAGCTGGACCAAGCCGGCGCTATGGCCCATGCCGGCGGCAGACCGACGAAGCATCCGATTCAAATCGTGCGTGATGCCTACGGGTTGTCGTCATGAGCCTGTTGACTCTCCAAGACCTCTTGCCCGCAGCGGAATATGAACAACAGCGGGAACAGTTCCGCTCGCAGATCATCGCGCTCAAACAGCGGCGACGGATTTCCGTTGGGCCGCTCGTCACACTCATTTTCGAAAATCGTGATACGTTGCGGTTTCAGACGCAGGAAATGATCCGGGTCGAGCACATCCTCGATCCTCACAAAGTCCAAGAAGAATTGGATGTCTATAATGCCCTCATGCCGGGATCCGGTGAGTTGAGCGCCACCCTGCTGATTGAGATTACGGAACAGGACCGGATGAAAGAATGGCTCGACATGTTCATGGGACTCGATCACGGAGAAACCGTCGCGATCCGTGCCGGAGCTGAACAGGTCTTTGGACTGTTCGAGGGCGGCCACAGCCATGAGACTAAAATCAGCGCGGTGCATTTTGTCCGATTCCGGCCGACTGTGCCGATGACCGCTTCATTCGCCGACTTGCATGTCCCGGTCTCGCTGACGGTGCACCATCGCGCATACCATGCAGAGGCATCTGTTCCTGGGAGCATGCGCGAAGAGTGGCTCTCCGACTTACAATAGTTCTGAGTTATGAGTGCTGAGTTATGAGTTGTCCGTTTGGACGAAGCTTCGAACTCAGGACTCAGGACTCAGGACTCAGAACTGGAAACTATGTCTACCGTCCTCTTAACAAAACGTATCGAGTTTGCGGCGGCTCACCGCTATATCAAACCTGAATGGGATGAGGCGAAAAACCGTTCCGTGTTCGGTCTCTGCTACAACCCGCCGTCGCATGGACATAACTACATGGTCGAGGTGACAGTCGCAGGCGAGGTTGATCCGAAGACAGGCATGGTTGTGAATCTCTTCGATTTGAAACGCGTCCTCCTCACTGTACTCGAAGAATTCGACCATAAGAATTTAAATCTGGATATGCCCTACTTCGAAGGCCTGATACCCACATCGGAAAACATTGCACGTGTTCTCTGGACCAAGCTGGACAAGCAGAAAACCATCGGGACCCTCCACGCGATTCGATTGTACGAGGATGAAGATCTCTATGCCGATGTGACGGCGGCGGCCGGGCTCGATGTCGCCAGTGTCACGCGCCACTACTCGTTCACGGCGGTGCAGGACGGTAGGCCAGGCCCTGAGTGGGACTGTTTCGTAACAGTCCATGGCGCCATTGACTCCGTGACCGGTATGGTGACTGATCTCGGTGTCCTGAACCAGCTGGTCCAGGAAAATGTGCTGCAGCGGTTCGACCGGCATGATCTTCGGGAGACCCTCGGCACTCAAACCGTAACCGGCGAGCAGCTAGTCGGATACATCTGGAAACAACTGGTCTCTTCTCTCCCATCAGGAAAATTGTCGAATGTTCGTCTCGTTCAGTCCCGGGATTTGTCCTTCGAATACACAGGCTGACAGGATCTGTCTGGTTTCTCTCGTGAGCTGGTTTGTCTGGTTTCTTTTGTTCTCAGAACGAAACAAACTAAACAAACAAGACAAACCAAATAAACAAGAACTGCGTAGGTTCAGTACAGGGGTTTTATGCAAACACGTCTCCTCTCTGCACTGCTGATGCTCTCTCTCACCTGGGCCTCGATGGCCTGGGCTGCCGAGGACAGGGAGACGATCGAGAAGACCCTTAAAGAGGCCGCCATGGCAGCCTCAACATTTTCTGAAGCCAGAGATAAGCAAGCCGTGATGAAACTCTATACCAAGGATTACGTCGGTATCCAGGATGGCGAGACGGAGACACGGGACTCGATCGAGAAGTGGCTATCGGACTATGAGTCCGAGCTCAAGAAGGGAAGCAGCCTGCGCTTTATCAGCTCAGTGTCAAATCTCCAAGTTCGGATACCAGGCCCCACTGCCTGGGCAACCTACGACTATGTGTTTCAAGCGATCAGAAAAGGTGAACTCGAAGCCCAGGACGCCGGGCAATGCACCACCCTCCTGCGCAAAGAAGGCTCAACCTGGCTCATTCAGCATGAGCATTGTTCCAAGACTAGACTCAATAAGGAAATGCCCTGATGATACCGTCTTGATTCGGTCTTTACGCTGAGGCGAGACCTTTATGGCGACGGTCCTCTACTTGAGCAGATGATCCGAAATCAGCGCGGCGAGTTCGGCCGGTTCCACGACCCCTTCACGGGTCAGGAGCAGCTTGCCATTAGAGAAAAAGTGGGTCGTGGGGTAGGTCTCGAAGGTGTGGCTCTTCTTAATCTCGCGGCAACGTCCCGGGACGTGCATCTTGGCCTTGCCGACTTTCACCTCTGGAAACTTGATAGCCGTTTCTTCCAGGATCGGATCGTAGGTCTTGCAGGGCTCACAGGTGGCTAAGCCGTAGGCGACGATCGACGCAGGCGCGTCTGTGAATTCTTTATAGTTTTCGTCGCGTACGTCTTGGACGGTCCCAGTCATAAGGTCATCAAGTCAAAAGTCCGAAAGTCAAAAAGCCCTCGACTTGAAGACTTTCCGACTTTCAGACTTTCTGACTGAGTGTTAGCTCAGTTTTGCCAGGGCCTCGAGGATGTCCTTATCATCCCGCGCCACCTTGATCTCCTGAACCTTCGCGTAGGCAACCTTGCCGCTTTTGTCCACAATGACGGTCGCACGCTTTGAGCAGTTCAACGGCTCAAAGTAGAGACCGTAGCCCTTTGCCGTGGTCCGGTGCACGTCCGACAGCAGCCGATGTTTGAGGTCCATGGAGTCAGCCCAGGCCTTGTGTGAAAAGAAGCTGTCGCAGCTGATCCCGAACAGTTCAGCATTGGCCGATTGGAACTTGGGGAAGTCATCGGTCAAACACTTGTTCTCCCCTTGACAGACAGGGCTCCAGTCCAGCGGATAGAAGCAAAGCACCACGTTTTTCTTGCCGCGATAGTCGCTCAGCTTTACGTCCTTCTGGTCTTGGTCTTTTAAGTTAAAGTCCGGTGCGGTGTCGCCAACCTTGATTTCTGCTGCTACGTCGCTCATCTGTATGCCTCCTTCATTGAGTTTAGTCCGGCCCTTGACACAATCCCCCGTATTTTTTACCGTGCGGCTTGAAAGCTTGTCAACGGTCCTGAAGGCCTAGAAGGACCCGTGAAACGTGGAAACCAGCTGGTTGCTCTGGTTTGTTTGGCTTTTTTGGTTCAACGAAACTAATTAGATGAACCAAATCAACCAGATAAACAAAACAAACCAGATCAACCAGCCGGTAACAGTCGAATCTCTCGAAAGCTCAGCATGCGTCCGGCTGGTGCGGCGGTTCGGTGATTGGCAATCGCAATACTCTGACCCGAAGAGCCTATACGAATGTGGCTTCCGACCTTCGGCGATTGTCCGGCCCTGGTCAATTCGTCTGCTGTTTCTCTGAGGAGATCACGGATAGGCTGGTCCGGCAGGCCGGAGGGAAGAAACATTTCAAGTTCATCCACGCCGAATTTGCTCAGGCCGAGGGTATAGCACCAGTTCCGATGGCCTTGTTCATCGTCGGCCTGCAGGACCGGAATGTGATCACTCACGATAAAGTGGGTGAGGG
Organism: Nitrospirota bacterium; assembly: GCA_013388555.1. Lineage (GTDB taxonomy): Bacteria > Nitrospirota > Nitrospiria > Nitrospirales > Nitrospiraceae > Palsa-1315. The sequence continues at coordinate 3,824 of JACAFD010000236.1, forward strand.
GGCGGTCCTGCCAATCCGACGGGTTCACATACTGGTTGGTGGTGATGTCATAGGCCGTGCCTTGCATGAGGAGGGTGAGGCCCCGTGCTAGTCGAGCGGCAAATAGAATGGTATCCGGCATATCGCGTGGGGGCATAAGGGATGGCGCAATAGCTCCGACATGCTCATGTTCCCAGGCAAGCTTTTCCTTGAGACCTTCAATATGAGTGGCAGGGAGTGGAATGACGATATGAGCTGTCCAGGGTCCATGGACCGCATGCCAGGATTCCGTGGCCTGCTCGTCGACGCGCACGGTCAACGGCCCGCCGTATTCGAGATCGTACCAGGCCTTGAGCTCTTCTGGCGCCGGTACCATTCCCCGATAGCCGACGAAGTAGAGTGGGGGACGGCGAGCGGAAGGTTTGGGAGTTTTCTTCCTGATCCTCATCGCTCTAGAAGGCTATTTGACGGACTTACGGGCCTTGCGGCGGTCATCAGGGTTGAGGAGCCGCTTGCGGATGCGCAAACTCTTCGGCGTAACCTCGACCAGATCATCCGGGCCGATATATTCGAGCGCGAACTCCAACCCCATTTCCCGTGGCGGGGTGAGAACCAACGCCTCATCGGTCCCTGAGGCCCGCATATTGGACAGGTGCTTTTCTTTACAGACATTGACGTCCATGTCTTCGTCACGGCTGTTCTCTCCGACGACCATCCCGCGATAGACCTCCACCACGGGGCCGATAAACATGGTGCCCCGCTCCTGGGTCATGAAGATGGCATAGCCGGTGCTGGTTCCGTCTTCGTGTGCGACGAGCGACCCATGTGTCGCCACGGTAAGCTCACGCTCCTCCACCGGTCCATACTCGACGAAGACGTGGTGCATGATGATGGTACCGCGAGTTTTAGTGACCAAGAGATTCTTCAGCCCCATGATGCCGCGGGTGGGAATATGGTATTCCAGATGCATTTCGCTCGGTCCGGCATCGGAATGGATGAGTCGCATGTGGCGCAACTCGCCGCGGCGCTTGCCGAGCTCTTCAATCACGGCACCTTGATAGGTTTCCGGCACCTGGATGGTGAGCTCCTCATAGGGCTCGAGGACCTTGTCCCCTTCGCGGTGGACGATCACTTCCGGCTGCGAGACCTGCAGTTCGTATCCTTCGCGGCGCATTTGTTCGATCAAGACGCCGAGATGCAATTCACCGCGGCCGGCCACGAGGAACTTATCCGCGCTATCCGTCTCGCTCACGCGCAACGACACGTTGGTTTCGAGTTCTTTGAAGAGCCGATCGCGCAGATGCCGCGAGGTGAGGTACTTACCCTCCCGTCCGGCGAACGGGCTATTGTTCACAGAAAAGGTCATCTGGACAGTCGGCTCGTCGATTGTGACTCGGGGTAGTGCGACTGGATGTTCCGCGTCGGCAATCGTATCGCCGATGCTCACCTCCTCCAAGCCGGCCACCGCAACGATTTCTCCTGCCTCAGCTCGTTCCATATCCGTCCGTTCGAGGCCGGAGTAGACTGCGAGGTCCGACACTTTTCCAGAGAACTGTGCGCCGTCCTTTCCGAGTACGGTCACACTCTGCCGGCGGGCGATCGAACCAGACTGGATCTTCCCCACGCCCATCTTGCCTTTGTAGAGATCCTGAATCAGAGAGAGGACCAGGATCTGGAGCGGCGCGTTGGCGTTGATAGCCGGTGCGGGAATCTTTTCCAGGACTGTATCGAGGAGCGGGGTGATATCCGTCCCGGGCTTATTGATATCAAGCGTCGCGGTGCCCTTGATTGCCGCCGTATAGACGATCGGAAAATCGAGCTGCTCGTCGGTTGCACCGAGATGGACAAACAAGTCGAAAGTCCGATTCACCACGTCATCGATCACCGCGTCCGGACGGTCGATTTTATTGATGACCACGATGGCCTTGTGGCCGAGTGCTAAGGCCTTCCGCAAGACGAAGGTCGTTTGCGGCATGGGGCCTTCTTTCGCATCGATCAAGATAAGGACGCCGTCCACCATGCGGAGGGTTCGTTCGACTTCTCCGCCGAAGTCGGCGTGCCCCGGCGTATCAACAATATTAATCTTGACGCCTTTGTAGATCACACTGGCGTTTTTGGCCCGGATGGTGATCCCGCGCTCACGTTCCTGGTCCATCGAATCCATGATCCGTTCGCCCATATCGTCGATCTTCCGATGGACATGGGTCTGTCGGAGCACGGCATCGACCAGTGTCGTCTTGCCATGGTCGAC
>JACAFD010000099.1 GCA_013388555.1 Nitrospirota bacterium
CGATGAAACAGTGGTCGCTCGACGCGCGCAGTTGAAGGGCAGGCTAGGCTGCCTCCCTAGTTCGTGACGAATGTGCCTGAGGAGAAGAAACAGAAGAGATGAAGCTGCGCAAAGGCTCACAAGATGCGACGGGATTGCGGTTTGGGATTGTCGTCGCGAAGTTCAACAAGTTCGTCACGAGTAAGCTCCTCTCGTCCTGCCTAGATGCGCTGACGAAGAAGCACGGAGTGAAGGGAGCTGACATCGAGGTGGTGCGGGTGCCGGGGGCATTCGAGATGCCATTGGTGGCGCGGACGATGGCCAAATCTGGCCGGTTCAATGCGGTGATTTGTCTGGGTGCGATCATTCGGGGGGATACGCCGCATTTCGATTATATCAGCGCGGAAGTCAGCCGGGGGATCGGGCAGGCGGCGTTGGATGCCGACGTGCCGATCATCTTTGGCGTGTTGACGACACATACCATCGCGCAGGCGATCGAGCGGGCAGAGCCGGCTAAGTTCAACCGTGGTGGAGAGGCAGCCACGTCCGCAATCGAAATGGCAGCGGTGATGAGGATGTTGAAAGGAAGTGCTGACAGGGCCACAAGTCCCAAGCTGACAGGTAACAGGCGGGCAAGTGGAAGGGTCGGTACCGAAGGGGCCAGGAGAAAATAATGAATCGACCTTGTCAGCCTGGTTTCTTGTCAGCTTGTAGTCTTGTCAGCCTGTCAGCTCGATAATTATGGGATCGCGCCATCAAGCCAGGGAGCGCGCACTTCAGATTCTGTTTCAGTACGACATTCACGGCAAACCGGGTTTATGGCGGGATGTCTTCTGGAAGGAGAATGAGGCGACGGATGAGGTGAAGGATTTTGCCGAACGGCTCGTGGCCGGGGTGTTGGAGAAGAAGAAAGAGCTGGATGTCCTTATCGGGAAATACGCGACCAATTGGAAAGTCAGTCGTATGCCGATTGTGGACCGCAATATCCTGCGGGCCGGTGTCTATGAACTGCTGTGGATGGATGACGTGCCGGCCAAGGTGACCGTCAACGAAGCCATCGAATTGGCAAAAAGTTTCGGCGATGACGAGGCGTCGAAGTTTGTGAATGGCGTTCTGGATCAGGTCTTGACCAAGGAGTTGACATTGGCCGCGAAACGACGTGAGGCGTCAGGCGTGAAACGTGAGGCGTAATGATACGGATGAAGACGCTGCCACCTCTTTCACCCCTTACGCCTAACCCCTCACGCCTAACGGAGAAGAGATGATTGACCGCTATACCCGTCCCCAGATGAAAGCCATTTGGGAGTTGAAACGGAAGTACGAGATCTGGCTTGCAGTCGAGCTGGCTGCCTGCTCGGCGTTCGAACGGGCCGGACAGGTTCCGCGCGGCACTTCCGTCCGTATCGGGAAGAAAGCCACGATCGATGTGAAGCGCATTGCCAAGATCGAGAAGGTGACGAAACACGACGTCATTGCCTTTCTGGAATCACTGGTGGATTCGGTTGGGCCGGAGCACCGGTTCCTCCACATGGGGCTGACCTCGTCGGACATTGTAGACACCTCCTTGGCCGTGCAGATGACCCAGGCCCTCGACCTCATTCTCGACGATCTTGAAGAGCTGATCGCCGTCTTGAAGCGGCAGGCGCTGAAGCACAAGCACACGGTGATGGTCGGTCGCTCGCACGGCATTCACGGCGAACCGATCTCGTTCGGCTTCAAGCTGGCCATTTGGTACGAAGAAGCCTGCCGTCACCGGGAGCGGCTGACGCACGTTCGGCAGGAAATCGCGGTGGGCAAGCTCTCCGGTGCGATGGGTACCTTTGCGCATCAAGGGCCTGAAGTAGAAGAGTACGTCTGCGCCAAGCTGGGGCTGACGCCGGACCCTATCTCCAATCAAATCGTGCAGCGCGATCGGCATGCATCCTATGCCTCGGCCTTGGCGTTGCTGGCTGCCAGCATCGAAAAGTTTGCGACGGAGATTCGCCATCTGCAGCGGACCGAGGTACTCGAAGCGGAAGAGTATTTTTCTGAGGGACAGAAGGGATCTTCGGCAATGCCGCACAAACGGAACCCGATCGCCTCGGAGAATCTCTGCGGGCTGGCGCGGGTGGTGCGCGGCAATAGCCTCGCGGCAATGGAGAACGTCGCGCTGTGGCATGAGCGCGACATCAGCCATTCGTCCGTCGAGCGCGTGATCATGCCGGATAGCACGATTCTGATCGATTATATGCTGGCGCGGATCACCGACGTTATCGAACATCTGGTGGTCTACCCGGACAATATGAAACGCAACCTCGATCTCACCGGAGGGCTGGTCTATTCACAGCGGTTGTTGCTGTTGCTTATCGAAAAGGGAGCGCAGCGCAAGGAGTCGTATGAAGCGGTCCAGCGCAATGCCATGGCTTCCTGGAAAGGGGCGGGAGCATTGCAAGAGTTAGTCGGCAAGGACCACTTCGTGGCGAAATATCTCACGGCAAGAGAGATTCAATCCTGTTTCGATCCGAAGTATTATCTGCGCCATCTCGACAAGATTTTCCAGCGTGTTTTCGGATCGGGCGCGCGTAAACGAGGGAAGGGGAGGACACGATGAGATCACGTATTTCCACTTTCGTGCGTTTTGTGGTGCTGGTGTCGGTTGTTCTGGCGGTCGTGCCGGCCGTTAACGCAGCCGACCGCGACAAACTTCTGAGTGAACCGGGCGTCTATGGCACATTTGCCGCGTTCCGACTCGATGCTGATTGGGTTAAACAGGGTCAGACGACGCGTATCACGCAATTGCTCACGTTGAAGGGAGTGGTCGAGCAGCATCGAGAAAAAGTGGCGATTGATGTCTATCTTCTTCGTGGACTCTCCGATCGCGCCGACCTGCTGTTTCGCATTCATGCGACCGAGCTGCGCGATGCCCAAGAATTTCTCCTGGATCTCCAGGGCAGTCTTTTCGGCAAGCACCTGACCGATAGCACGATCTTTTCCGGTCTGACGAAGAAGGCCAGCTATGTACCGGGCATGCCGGACAGTCTCAAAGCCGAACTCAAGGCTCCCAGTGAGCCAGGCCCTCAGCCCTACGTCATCGTGATCCCGATCCGGAAGAGTGCAGACTGGTGGGGGCTGGATCAGGACAAGCGCGCGGCCATGATGCAGGAACATACGGAAGTCACGGTGCCCTATCTCAAGACGGTCAAACGGAAGCTCTATCATTCCAGCGGGCTCGACGATCTGGATTTCATCACCTATTTTGAAACGTCCAAGCTGGAAGACTTCCACAGCCTGGTTCTGGCTTTGGAGAAGGTGAAAGAGTTCCCGTATAATCGGCGCTTTGGTCATCCGACCCTGCTGGGAACCGTCAGATCGTTGGATGAGATCATCGAGGTATTGGCTCAGTAACTGTGAGTACGGCTGGAGATTAGGTATGGCAACAGGCGCGTTACTCTACGAAGGTAAGGCCAAAAAGGTTTTTGCGACCGACAGGCCCGATCAGGTCGTCCAGTATTTCAAGGATGATGCGACGGCCTTCAACGCGCAGAAGCGCGGGACTATCGCCGAGAAAGGCGTCATCAATAATAAAGTGTCCGAGCGGCTTTTTCGGTTGCTGGAACAGGCCGGTGTGCCGACGCATTTTGTCGAGCGCCTCAGTGACCGCGAACTGCTCACGAAGAAAGTCACGATCGTGCCGGTCGAAGTGGTGGTCCGCAACGTCGTAGCAGGCAGCTTGGCGAAGCGGTTGGGTCTGAAAGAGGGTGAACCCATCGAGCCGGCGATCGTGGAGTGGTACTACAAGAACGATGCGCTGGGCGATCCGCTCATCGCTGATGAGCATATTCGGTTGCTCAAGCTGGCGACGCCGGAGCAACTGGTAGAAATAAAGCGGCTCGCGTTGCACGTAAATAGAGTCCTCCAACCGTTCTTTCGCGAACGGCAGATGATCCTCGTCGATTTCAAATTGGAGTTCGGGTTGCATAACGGCAAGTTGATCCTGGCCGATGAGATTTCGCCGGACACCTGCCGCTTTTGGGATCAGACGACGAAGGAGTCGATGGATAAGGATCGGTTTCGGAAGGATTTGGGGAAGATTGAAGAGGCGTATCGGGAGGTTCTGAAAAGAGTGTGCGGATGAGGGGACGATGGGGAAGGGTGGGGCTCTCCTCTTTGCTCGCGCAACGCGCGGTCGCAGAAGGCCCTCGCAGGGGCCAGGACGCGTCTCGGCGCGTCCAGGGTGGGCGGGTGAGAAGGTCGCGCAGGTGAGGGCCTCCCCGGCGAAGACTGTGCCAAATCCTTTGGTGGAGGGAAGAGTAGGGGGAGTAAAGTAAAGGGGAGAGAGTCGTGAAGGGGTTTGCGCGGTTGTATATAAAATATGGGTCGATCGCGTCCATTTTGGCGGTCATGTCGGTGGTAGGTGCGTTGACCTATCGGATGGGGGATTCACCCTGGCGCTGGCCGCTCCTGGCGGTTATCGTGGCTGGGTTCGGGACGATCGTCGGGATTTTCTGGATCAGGAGATATGTGGACAGACAGACCAAAGCGTCGGAGCAGGGGAGTCAAAAGTGAAGGGTGAAGGGGTGAGAGCCAAGCGAAGCAGGGGGGACATTTCCACAGGATGCTCAAAAAGGCCGTCAGCAAGGCCGCAGCGAGTGAAGACCGGAGGCGTACCCTTTGGGGTACGTTGAGGATCTGAACGATGCGAGAACGAAGCTGGCGGATTTTTTCAGCATCCTGGTAAGGGGGGAAGAAGTGAAAGCCAAGATTCACGTGACGCTCAAACAAGGGATTCTCGATCCTCAAGGGAAGGCGATTGAGCATGCGCTTGATTCGCTGGGGTTTAAGAACGTGGGCCATGTGCGAGTCGGGAAGTATCTGGAACTGGACGTGAACGAAACGGACAGGGTAAAAGCGGATGCAAAGGTTAAGGCCATGTGCGAGAAGCTTCTGGCGAATACGATCATTGAGGAATATCGGTACGAATTGGCAGGTTGAGACTGAGACTGGGGACGTGTTCGCTCAACCTTACCCTGAACCTTAGCCTTCTGAGGATTTATGAAGATCGGAGTGGTGGTGTTTCCGGGGAGTAATTGCGATCACGACTGTGAGCATATCTTTAAGGATGTGCTGGGGCAGTATGTGGAGATGATCTGGCATAAGGAGACCTTGCTCGCTGGTCTGGATGCGATTGTCCTGCCGGGCGGGTTTTCCTATGGCGACTATTTGCGGACCGGCGCCATCGCGCGGTTCTCGCCGGTGATGGGAGCAGTGAAGGAGTTTGCCAAGAAGGGCGGGATGGTGCTCGGCATCTGCAACGGGTTTCAGATTCTGCTCGAAGCAGGGTTACTGCCGGGAGCTATGCTCCGGAACAGGTCGCTGCATTTCATCTGCAAGGATGTGTCGGTGAAGGTTGAAAATGCTGCCACGGCCTTTACCAGCGCCTATGAGTCCGGCCAGGTGCTCAAGATTCCGATTGCCCATGCGGACGGGAATTACTACACAGATCCGGTGACGCTGGCAGCGATGCAGGCGAACGCGCAGATTGTGCTGCGCTATTGCACGCCGGAGGGTAAGATAACGCCGGAGGCGAATCCGAATGGCTCGCTCGACAACATTGCCGGGATCATTAATGCCGAGGGCAATGTACTGGGCATGATGCCCCATCCGGAGCGTTGTGCGGAAGCGGTATTGGGCAATGACGACGGGAAGTTGATTTTCCTCTCGATGCTGGAATCGCTGAAGGGGAACAAGAAGGAACTGAAGATGGTAGGAGCTGGGTGAGGGCATGGCCAACCGCTCCTATGCCTTCGCGGTCACCCTTTCGGAGTCAGCCGGGCGGAAGCCTTCTGGAATTCCTTCCGCCATGGCCTTAGCAGGCCGTGAAGCGTCAGTCAGTTCCAGCTTTCTTTCCCGGCTGACTCTCGATGGGTCCCTCACCCAGAGCATTAGAAGATTAATAGCTATGGCCGTTCCTGAGTATCAAAAGTTTTTCTTGCCGGTTCTCAGAATCGCGGGAGACAAGAAAGGAATAGTTACGTCGTAAGCAGGGTAGATTCCCACTACTTTGAAGAAGGTTGATCTTAACCCTGTGCGAATCTGGGATATTTCTCCGAAGAAACTGTGTCGGAATCATTTGTTGAGAGAGCATCGGGAGTTGCATGCGATTTGGTCGGTGATCTGAACGGCAAGAAGGGGTATGCACGGCATCCGGAAATGCAGTGGAGGGGAAGGCTCAAAGCACTCTATGGGCGGCATGAACTGTTGGTAAGCGAAATGGCTGCGCGAGGCTATCGTCACCGCAGCCCACTGGCTAGGAGAGAGGCGACGGGTAATGCGAAACAGACGAGCTATGTGGATACGCCGAGAAGGCAGATTGTGATACTTCGGAACAAACGTTGTCAGTGTGATGTGTAGGAAGGATTTGTGATCGTGACAGCACCAGCCATGACAAAAGACCTCATTGCGCAGCGTAATTTGACGGACGGTGAGTATGAGAAGGCTGTCGGGATTTCAGAATGTGAGCCAAGTTTGAGGGGGAGGCTACGATGATTCCAATTGAGTTTGATGCGATCATTTTTCAGGAAGGTAAGAGCTTTGTGGCGCATTGCCCCGAGTTGGATGTCTCCAGTTGTGGGCACAACGTGGATGAGGCGAGAGGGGGCTTGAAGACTGCTGTACGCTTGTTCGTCGAGGAAGCTGAAAAGCTCGGTACGTTGGACGATATTCTGAAAGAGTCTGGATATCAACGGGGGGCTGACGGTAAGTGGAAGTCGCCACGCATCGTTGCCACTGAAGTGATGTCAGTGGCAATCTAGGTCCAATGTCGCGCATTACCGCAATCCCAGCATGGAAGCTGCGAAAGGTTATGGAGAAGGCCGGCTTCAACTGTGTGCGAACCGAAGGCGATCACTTCGTGTATGTGAAGTCAGGTGTGGCGAGGCCGGTGGTGATTCCAGATTGGGGCGAAGTGCCAGTGTTCATCATCAAGAATAACTTGCGGACAGCGGGAATTCCCGCGATGACTACTTCTCGTTCTTGTCCCAAGTGTAAGCAAGGTGGACGCTCATGAGTCGATCTAACGTGAAAGCTGAGATGATCAAGATGCTGGATGCACTTCCTGATGAACTGACATGGGGGGGCTCTTCAGTATCACATCTATGTTCGTCAAAAGATCAAACGTGGCATGCAAGCTGTTGAAGCTGGAAAAACTTTTTCTCAGGAAGAAGTGGAGAAACACTTCGAAGGGCTGACGAAGAAATGGCAGCGTTGGAGTGAATGATTCATGCAAGCCCAAGTGATTACAAAAGACCTCATCGTGCAGCATAATCTGACTGACGATGAGTACAAGAAGATCGTCGAGATTCTCGGACGCGAACCGAATATCACTGAGTTGGGCATGTTCTCAGTGATGTGGTCGGAGCATTGCTCCTATAAGAGTTCGCGGGTGCATCTAAAAAAATTGCCGACGACGGGGCCGCGAGTGGTTCAGGGGCCTGGGGAAAATGCCGGAGCGGTGGATATCGGCGATGGGCTCTGTGCGATCTTCAAGATGGAGTCGCACAATCATCCTTCGTTCATCGAGCCCTATCAAGGTGCGGCGACGGGGGTGGGTGGAATTCTGCGCGACATCTTTACAATGGGTGCGCGCCCGATTGCCTTGCTCAATGCGCTGCGGTTCGGCGAGCTCGACAACGCGAATAACCGGCGTCTGCTCAAGGGTGTGGTATCTGGCATAAGTGCATACGGGAATTGTATGGGAGTAGCGACGGTCGGAGGCGAGATCGTCTTCAACGATATCTATTCGCAGAATCCGCTCGTGAATGTTTTTTGCCTCGGCATTGCTCACAAGGACAAGATCTTCAGAGGAACCGCCGCCGGTGTCGGCAATCCGGTGATCTATTTTGGTTCGAAGACGGGCCGCGACGGGATTCACGGCGCGACGATGGCGTCCGATTCCTTCGACGACCAGTCGGAGCAGAAGCGGCCTACGGTGCAGGTGGGCGATCCCTTTACTGAGAAGCTGTTGTTGGAAGCTTGTCTTGAATTGATGGCTGGCGATTTGCTCGTCGGTATTCAGGACATGGGGGCGGCAGGGTTGACCAGTTCGTCTTGTGAAATGGCGTCGCGGGCCGGCAATGGAATCGATCTGGACCTGTCCGATGTGCCACGGCGCGAGCCTGGTATGACGCCCTATGAATTGATGTTGTCGGAATCGCAAGAACGTATGTTGATGGTGGCGCAGGCAGGAAAGGAAGATGAGTGCATCAAGATCTGCAAGAAGTGGGATCTCGATGTCGCGGTGGTGGGACGGGTCACGGGCGATGGGATGCTGCGCGTGAGGGATCAGGGCAACGTCGTGGCAGAGATTCCGGCGAAGTCACTGGCCGATGACGGGCCACGCTACGAGCGGCCCTATTCGCCGCCTGGTTACCAGGACATGCTGACCAACCTGAATTACGATGCGCTTCCCGATGTGAAGGATGCGAATGCGGCATTGCTCTCGCTCCTGGCGTCACCGACGATTGCGAGCAAACGCTGGGTCTATGAACAGTACGACCACATGGTGCGGACCAATACGATGGTCCGGCCCGGTTCCGATGCGGCGGTGGTGCGGATCAAGGGGACGAATAAAGCCATTGCGATGACGGTGGACTGCAATAGTCGCTATTGCCTGCTCCATCCGTATGAAGGGGCTCGTCTTGCAGTGGCCGAAGCGGCGAGGAATCTGGTCTGTTCCGGTGCGGAACCGATCGGGCTCACGGACTGTTTGAATTTCGGGAACCCCGAGCGGCCGGAGATTATGTGGCAGTTTGTGCTGGCGATCGAGGGGATGAAGGATGTCTGCGAGCATTTCGAGATTCCTATCGTCAGCGGTAACGTGAGTTTCTATAATGAGACCAACGGTCTCTCGATCTATCCCACACCGATGTTGGGGATGGTGGGTCTGATCGAATCAGCCGATAAGACGATGACGCAGTGGTTTAAGCAGGACGGCGATGCGATTCTTCTCCTGGGCAAGACGAAGGAGGACTTGGGCGGCAGTGAATATCTGAAAGTGCTCCATCACCGGGAACAGGGATCGCCACCCTTCCTGAGCTTAGAGACCGAGAAGGCGCTTCATGAATTCGTACTCCGCATCATTCGTGATGGCTTGGTGCAGTCCGCCCATGATTGTTCGGATGGTGGCTTGTCTGTCGCGCTGGCCGAATGTTGTATTTCTGCTCCGGACAGCAGACGCGGGGCTATGGTAAGATTACCGCTTGATATATCGAGGCGTGATGCTCTCTTGTTCGGTGAGAGCCAATCGCGGGTGGTCTTGTCAGTGAAACCCGAGATAGCGGATCAAGTATTGAATCGCGCCTGGGACTCCGGCATTCCAGCGATAAAGATCGGGATAGTAGGCGGCGACCGTGTTGTCATCGATGTGGAGAAGGGGGAATGGAGCGAGGGTTGCCGCATCGACCTCCCGGTCGATCAACTTCACGGGCAGTGGGGCTTTTCGATCGAACGAACTCTGAATGAAGCGTGAGGGGTTAGGCGTCAGGGGTGACGGGTCAAGAGTAAGGGTAAGAGGATTATGAATCAGGACCGAGCAGTGCCTTTAATCGCCTCACGCCTCACGCCTCACCCCTTACCTATTATTACTCCTGATAAGTTTCACGACGAATGTGCGGTCTTCGGCATTTATGGCCACAAGGAAGCGGCAAACCTTACCTATCTCGGACTATATGCCTTGCAGCATCGGGGGCAGGAAGCCTCCGGTATCGTTTCAGGCGATGGTGAGCAGTTTTACGTTCATAAGGGGAAGGGGCTTGTCGCGGACATTTATGATACCCACGTGCTTGAGCAATTAACCGGCTCGATGGCGATCGGTCACAATCGCTACTCCACGGCAGGGGGGAACGATCTCAAGAACGTCCAGCCGTTCTCGGTCAACTTCGCATTCGGGAATCTCGCGCTTGCCCACAACGGCAACCTCATCAATGCCCAAGTGCTGCGTCACGAGCTCGAAGCGTACGGCGCCATCTTTCAATCGACCTCGGACAGCGAAGTCATCATCCATCTGATCGCGCATTCCAGAGCCACTACGTTGCTGGCCCGGATCATCGATGCATTGAGCCAGGTCCGCGGGGCATTTTCGATCGTGTTGCAGACGGACGACGGGATCATCGCAGCACGCGATCCCCACGGGTTCCGGCCACTCTGTCTCGGTCGGCTAGGCGATACATACCTCGTGGCCTCAGAGACCTGCGCATTCGACCTGCTCGGAGCCGAAATCGTCCGCGAGGTCGAACCAGGTGAGTTGGTTGTGCTGAATGACAAGGGTATGACGAGTCACAAGCCCTTTGCCCCGGTCAGTCCGGCGCTGTGTGTCTTTGAATATGTATACTTTGCTCGGCCGGACAGTAAAATTTTCGGTGCGAATACGGTCTATGCGACGCGCAAATCGTTGGGTAGGCAGTTGGCGAAGGAGTCGTCTGTGCCGGCGGACATCGTCATCCCAGTGCCGGACTCCGGAGTGCCTGCCTCGCTCGGCTATGCGGAAGGGGCGGGGATTCCGTTTGAACTCGGGCTGATTCGGAATCACTATGTCGGTCGGACTTTCATTGAACCGGAGCAATCAATCCGTCATTTCGGTGTGAAGGTCAAGCTCAATGCCGTGCCGGAAGTACTGGAGGGGAAACGGGTTGTCGTGGTCGATGACTCGCTGGTGCGGGGCACGACGAGTCGAAAGATTGTCAAGATGCTTCGAAATGCCGGGGCTAAGGAAGTGCATATGCGCATCAGTTCGCCGCCGATCACCTCTCCCTGCTTCTACGGCATCGATACGCCTACCAGGAAGGAATTGATTGCCTCCAGCCATACGACCGAAGAGATTCGAAAATATATCACGGCCGATAGTCTTGCCTATTTGAGTCTTGATGGCATGTTGGGTGTCTCTCCTGGTACGCCGGGCCAGTATTGCAATGCCTGTTTTACCGAACGCTACCCTATCCCATTGACCCGCGCTGAAGAAATGCAGTTGGGCCTCTTTGAAGCAGCGCACTGAACCCCGACCCAAGGCAACCCGGACCTTCACACTGTTCAATGGACGAAAAACCACGTATGCAGCCGAGGGCCAGACCGAGAGTCGAGGTGGATTATCCCGCCACGTTCACGGCCGATCAGCTGTCCGGAAGCGGAACGCTCAAGAATTTGACGATTGCCGGCGCGGAAATACAAAGCCAGGCTGACCTTGCCATCGGCAGCCGTCTTTCACTGAGCATACACGCTACAGGCGCCCGCCCTCCTATTGTGATCACTGTAGCGGTGGTTCGCTGGAGACGAAGCGACAGATTCGGCCTGGAGTTTGTTGGTTTCGACGGCCGGTCTAAGCAGCAGCTCGAAGATATGCTCAACCCCCACGACTCATCCTCCCCTCTGTAGCTCCGCTGTTCCCTCAGTTGCTCCATGAAAAATCAGCGTGCTAGGATGCCTCTCACCAATGATGAATGTTGAATGATCGTGCGATGTAATAATTCGAGCTCGACATTGAGCATTGAGTAAAGGAAGCTGTGATGAAACGCGCGATCCTCATCCTTGGGGCACTGCTAGTTCCTGTTCTTGCTACCCAGCTGGTTCTTGCCGCAGGATTATTCAAGGTCGGCGAGAAGGCGCCTCCGTTTGCCTTGACTGCCATCACTGGTGAGACGGTGGGTCTGGATAGGTATAAGGGAAAAGTCGTGGTACTCGGACTCTTTCATATCTGTGAACCCTGCCTGATACAAGGTTCCGCCCTCCAAAAAGTTTCTGAGATGATGAAGGAGAAAAATGTGGCGGTGCTCGGCGTCAATTCCTCAGGCGACTCCAAGAAAAGTGTCGGTGAGTTTTTGTCCGTCTTTCCTGTGAAGGTGACCTATCCCTATCTGCTTGATCCGAACAAGGTGACGGACAAATTATATGGCGGAGGCAAGTTTATCCCCAACGTGTATGTGATCGATCAGCAGGGTGTGATCCGGTGGCAGCGTGTCGGCAACATGGATTTGGCCGGCGAAGAGGTGATTGTGGCGGAAGTCGAGAAACTGTTGGCTGGAGGAAGTAAAATGTAAGAGCGGCAGCGGTCGGGCCGTCTCCCTGCTCGCAGACCCCTCACCTCAGAAGGTGATCGGTCAATGCGCGCAATAGGAGACAACCCGACCACTGCCGCGAAAAGGATTGCCCGCCTGGTGGAAGAGGAAGGTGGAGAGCATGGATGAGATGGAAGAGGGTAAGCAGAAGTTTTTAGAGGTGGTGAAGGGGGCTGATGCTACTGTGCAGGTGGTCATTCCCGTCACGCCTTCTAATAGCATGTTTCTGATTTCACTCACGAAAGGGCCGAATCGAAAATTCATTACGGTTTCGGAAGACGACATTATCGATCTGCCGAATGAGGCGAGCATTCTGTCTAAGGTCACGAAAACCGTCAAAGATGCCGTCGCCGCTCTCTGAGACAGCGCGACGAGCGGGACGGGCGAGAAAGGCGCGAAGTGAGAACAAGTATAAAATGATAACGATTGTCCCGGCGCGTCTCGCTTGTCTCGCCATTCTCGCGCGTCGCGCCCCTGTATCATGAAAAACCTGCTCCCCGGTATCTGGCAATGGTCCTGGTTCTCTCAGGAGAAGCAGCTCGATTTCAACGGGCACTTTCTCACGGTCGGGGAGCACAAGATCCTCGTCGATCCTCCGCCAATGACAGGCGAGGCCAGTTCCGTGATTCTCCGTAACGGACCCGTCGATTACATCATCGTGACGAATCGTGATCATGCGCGAGAAGCGGTGAAGTATCAGGAAGAGTTTCGATGTCAGCTACATGTACCGGAGGTTGACGCACCACAGATGGATCTGATTCCGACCAAAACGTTCAAGGATGGGGAGTTGCTCACCGGCGGGATCTGGGTGATACAACTGAAAGACCAGAAGTCTCCCGGCGAGTCGGCGTTGTTCATTCAGCAGGGGAAGGGTGTATTGATCGTCGGAGATGCGTTGATCGGGAAGCCGGCCGGCTCCGTCAGTCTGCTGCCGGCTGAAAAATATGCCGATGTGGAGAAGGCTCGGGATGGACTGCGTCGTCTCCTCAAGTATAATTTCGATAGCCTCTTGGTCGGCGATGGTGCTTCGATTCTCACCGGCGCCAGGCAGGCGGTCGAACAGTTGCTCCGGCCCTCATCATGACCTTACGCAACGGACTTTCAGAAGAGCTCAATCGCCAAGGAAATGAGCATTTTTCCCGCGGGCTCTATACCGACGCCTATACTTGCTATGCGAAGGCGTTGGAATGTGATCGGCTGACCGGGGACCAACGGGCACTGGCCGCCACCCTGGGAAATCTCGGAAATATTTGTGCTGTCAGTGGGCGTCGGGAAATGGCTCAGATTCACTATCAAGAGGTGCTGGAACTCCAAAAGATTCTTGGAGACGAGAAGGGGATTGGGACGACCTTGGGCAATTTGGGAAACCTGAGGGCTGATGCGGGCGAATGGGACCGCGCCAAAGCCTACTATCTCGAAGCGTTGGACCTCATGTGTAAGACTCACGACGAGGCAGGTAAGGCAGTGCTGTTTTCGGATCTTGGCCTGGTCGCGCGTGAGGCGAAAGAGTACGAACAGGCGATTGGATACTATGAACAGTCGCTGGTCCTGATGCGGCGGTTGGGAAATGAAGGTGGTGTGGCAGATGCCTGGCGTATGATCGGCCGTACGTTTTTGCTCCAGCGGCGCTACGAAGATGCCATTGCCTGTTGCCAGACCAGCCAGTCCATTGCCGAGCGGTCGCATGATGAACTGAGAGCAGGCGGCGCTCGTTATGTGCTGGTCCAATGCTACGAAGAGCTCGGCAAGTTGCGTGAGGCAGCAGACCTCCTCGAACTGGTGGTGCAGATGGATCGCAAGTATCAATTGCCTAAACTTGAAGAGAACACTAAACGTTTGGCGACGCTGCGTGCCGGCCTCCGGGGGCAGGGTGGGGCGCCGCCCCATCGAAAGGCACACGTATGAGTGATGGAGCCTCGACGGGATGGGATGCCCTCAGGGCTTCGCTGGCCCCGACATTTCCCCAACTGCAGGAATTCGAAGCCGGCGGACCCTTGTCGATGGAGCTTGGCTCCGAAGGATGGCTGCTGGAGCTGACGCCTGGTGGACAGCTCCTGTGCCAGTATGGCATGGCGATTGACGATGTGATGGCGCTCTTGTCCGATGGGACGCCGGAGGATCTCGGCACAGACGAGATCGCGAAACAGGCCAAGTATTACATTCAACCGGCGGTCTCAAAGTACCGGGCGATTCTGTTGAAATCAGGGTTTTCGGAACAAACCGAGATAACCGATGAGTATGTCGCGGCGCGCTTCGAGCGGAGCGTGGACGTGACCAATCCGACAGCCGTGCAGGACTTGATGCGCTGGTGCGTGCGGACGATCGGCGTAGCCGGATGAGACGGCGGATCGCTTCGTTCGATGATTTGCGCGATGCGATTACGGCGTACCGGTTGCCGAGGATTCTCATTGCCGCACTTGAGCTGAACCTCTTCACGGCCGTCGATACGGGCGCATGGACGGTTCCTGCCCTGGCGCGTAAGGTGAACGTCAGTGAGCGGGGTCTGGCCATCCTCTGCCGGAATCTCGCCATGGCCGGCCTGCTGAAGAAAAGTGGCGAGACCTATAGAAACAGCCGGTTGAGTGCCACGGCGTTAAACGCACAGCATCCGGCCTATCGCGGCGACTACCTCAAGCTGATCATAAGTCATTGGGCTGATTGGGGACGGCTGCTGGAATCGGTGAAGAGCGGATTGCCGCTCGACCACGGTGAACCGGACGAACCGGACCATCGTCGCCGGTTCACGTGGGCTATGCATCACCGGACTCTGGACACGGCTCCGAAGATTGCGGCCCAGATCGACCTGCGTGGCGCGCGAACCCTCCTCGATCTTGGTGGCGGTCCCGGTACCTATGCCATGGCCTTTCTTGCCAGGAATCCCACCCTCCGAGCCACAGTATGTGACCGTCCCGCAGCCGTCGACGTGGCGAAGGAGATTGCCGCGACTCACCAGGCTGCTGCGCGACTCTCCTACTTGCCGCTGGATATCATGGTGGATGCCATTCCCGGCACCTACGATGTCATCTGGTATTCAAACGTCCTGCACATCTATGGGCCGAAAGACAATCAGGCGCTGTTCCGTCGTGTGTTGGCTGCATTGAATCCCGGAGGCCGGTTATTGATCCAGGATGCCTTCCTCCACGACCGAGACGGTGTGTTTCCAGAAGAGGCAAGTCTCTTCGCAGTCTCGATGTTGCTGTTCACCGAGAAGGGCAATACCTATTCAGCAGCCGAGACGAAGACATGGCTGACAGCTGCTGGATTTGAACGGATCAAGGTCTTGCGGATGAAGAAGGGGACGGAGGACTGGGAGGACGGGATTCTGGAAGCGCGGTCCCCAAGGACGAATGGAGAAACGCGCGCCCGCCGAACAGGATCAGCAAAAAATTCACGATCCCGCTCATTGAGCTGAAGAGGAGCAGAGTTCCAGCCTCGCTCTTACCACTCAGGATGCTCGTCACTGTGGCAAGGTCCAATGCCAATCCCACCGTTCCATAGATGACGCAGGCCATGGCGGTCCAGGCCCATCCTATCCATATGAGGGCTGCGAGGGCGAGAGGACATGCGATCAGATAGAGCATCCATCCGGTTCGGCCCGTGTCTGTCGTAGCCGGTATGAGTTGAGTGGTGCCGGCTCCGATAAGGCAGAGCCCCGCGAGCAGGCCGATAAGCACCCAGGTATGTCGCATGGACGGGATAATACCCGCATCTGCTGCGCACAGCAACTGCAGGATGCCGAAAAAGTCCGCCAGCGGAACAACACCGTTGTTTGGTTTATTTGGTTGTCTCGTTTGTTTGGTTTTTTGGTTGAATGAAGCTTGCCTGGTGGACCGAATCATCCCTCTTGAGCCTTCCACTGGTGAAGCCCTTCGATAATCCCCCTGCACCTAGTCGAGAAACACCGCACAACTAGCCACTTTCCTTCGCTCGAAACTCTTTTTCCCCCAGCAGGATGCCCAAAAGCCGGCCAGCTTCACTCAACTCAACCGTCACCTCAGCCTTTCCTGACCTCCTTCGTACCCCTCCTTTGTACCCTTCTTTTGTAGGGGTTTCCCCCATATTGGGGAATTTACCCTAAACGGGGCCGATGAGAAACTGCAGCACAGACGAAGGAGGAGCGCACATGACGATCATCCAGTGGCTCTGTGCGACGATCAATGAAGTGAGAGAGTGGCGCGAGTCGATCGGACGTGAATCCGTGCCGGTGAATCCTGTATTGCAGGAGCTACAGATCGGTGGGCGAAGAAGGAAAGCTTTCTCTGTTGCCTTGATTGCCGGTGCCATGATCGGCTCCGGCCTGCCTATGACAGCTTGGACCGCAGACATCTCGTCCCTAGAGCCGGTGAAACCCAGGAAGGTCATAGCAGCTGGGGTCGGGTATGAG
Source organism: Nitrospirota bacterium (assembly GCA_013388555.1). Taxonomy (GTDB): domain Bacteria; phylum Nitrospirota; class Nitrospiria; order Nitrospirales; family Nitrospiraceae; genus Palsa-1315. Next base: position 16,447 of record JACAFD010000099.1, read on the forward strand.
GATGCCGGGACATCGATCATTACTGTGAAAACCTACGACGCCGAGAATGGCGAGATTCTCTCCAATGACACATATGAGTTGAATGTGCGGGAGGACGTCGCGTCAGCGAATAGCCAGCCGCGTGAGAGGATTTTTGCAGGGGGAGTCGGCCCGGGAGCTGGCGGACTTTCAGAATTCACGCTCAGGGTCTATGACGCGGCCACTGGACGGTTCCTCTGGGAAGGTCTGCTGAACCTCAATGTCGGCAATCAAGAGTCTGATTCTGCCCGTCGAGTCGTGGCGCATCTTGGTGCGCCACAGGCAACGGTGACCAAAGTCCGCACTCGAAGCGCGATCGATGGCCAACCCCAGTTTTTCCTCAGCACAATAGACGTGTTGACCGGACAGCTTGTGTGGACGGATCATTTTTCAGCCGGGGCCGGTGGCCTGGCGCGTCCAGAGCGGGTCAGCAGGACTGTTGTTGATCAGACTGAGGAGCCCGTTCTATCTCAGCTGATCGAGTTTCGCATTCGGATGATGGATGACCAGGGCCGGAAGATACTGTGGGAAGATACGATTGAGCCGACTATCGAAGAGATAGATCTGGCAGACGGTCACGATGCTGCAGCTGAGAACCTGCCGGTCTGGCGTAGCGAGGGGCTGGGCGAAGTCGAATATGAAAGGATCTAGTCAGGAAGAAGAGAGTCCGACCTGCCAGCAAATCTTACAAGTCCAGAGCGAGCTAGCCTTTCTTTCCCTGCTCCTGTAGTTGATCCACCCACATGGACTGGAACTGCTCGTACGAGAGCGAGAGTTGCGATTGCATGGCGGCAGAAAGCGCCTGCCTCGCCTTGAGTTGTGCGAGGAGCTCTTGTACACGATGCATGCCAAAGCGGGCGATGAGATAGTGCACAGCCGAACTCGCTTCCAGATAGGCCACAGTCGCGGCGTCACTGGACAACCCTCCCCAGGGCCCTTCTAAGGCAGGCAGCGGGATTGGTGTAAATTTCCGCTTCATAGTCTGGTCGAGATCCGACCAGTGATCCCCGGACAATTCCATGGCTAAACCTTCATTGAGCCAGGTTGGGATGGCGCTGCCGGCGGGGCCGAGTTGGTCGTGCAGGAGGGCATGTACGAACTCATGTCGCAGCACGCGCGTGAGCCAGGCACGGTCTGTTAACGCGTCCTGTGTTGGAACTTGGATGCGCCCAAGCACGGGATCGAAGAGCCCATCGGCCCAAATGGGACTACCGGTCGCGCTTTGGAACGAAGATTTGGCCTGTAGGACGACGATGATAGTCTTTGACGGGAAGTGCCCGAATTTTTGGCCGATCTCTCGATACGCCTCTTCAAGAATTTCTAACACGGTGGCCCAGGTGGCCTGATCGGCTTCCCCGTCGAATTTCACGGTAAAGTGTGCGCTGCTTCGGGTGGTGAGTCGCTCTTCGCTCTTCTCGGTTCCTCGGACTTTGGCCGTGACGGTTCGCAGATACGATTGGACAGCAGGGTCTTTGCCTGCGCGCGCGCTGGCTTGTTCAAGATGGCGAGCCGCTTCGCCGAGCTGATCCCGTTCCTGAAAGAGATCGGCCAGTGCCAGATGAGGGAAGGGCTCGTGGGGGGCCAGGGCAACCAGCTGCTCCAAGAAGTCCTGCGTCATGGCTGGATCGCGCAATTCCCAGTAGGCATGGGCAAGATTGAGGTGAATGGTCGGGTTAGTGGCATCCAATGACGATGCCTTCTTAAAGGCATACACTGAGGCTGCGGTGCCGCCGGTCTTTTCCAGTTGAATGCCGAGATTATTCCAGAGCACGGCCGTGTAAAGACGGGTCTTCGTCTCGGTTAATGCCGTGGCCGGAAGATTGGCCAATGTGGTTTCCGCGGTTTTGACGTTACCCCTTTCAATTTCGTCGCGGATCGACTCCAATAGCTCGTGATGCGTCGTTTCAGGAATTACGCCGGGATCGATCAGGCGAATCTGTTTATGTTCCAGCTCAGTTCGGCCGTCACGGCGTGGTTCCGGAGACGCCTCCGGGGAGGTTTCCACGAGGGCATCGAGTTGACTCGGTGGTGGTGTGGGCAGATAGGTCGGCTTGAACCAGGCTTGATAGACGATAAACAATCCGATCAGACAGGCGACTGGGTACAAAATGTGAAAGATGTTGCGACGATACATACGAGTCCTATTCGAATCACATCACTGTAGCACCATAGGGAGTCGCTAGAAAGAATTGTCAGCAATTTGGCGAGACTCGCGGGACAGGCGAGACGCGTGAGACTGGCGGGATGGGGATAGTTCAAGGTTCTCGAAACTTCGAGCCTTGAACGTCACACGTTGGCTCATGCCTGATACGATATTCCTGCCTGTCTCGCAAGTCGCGCCTTTCCCGCTCGTCGCGCATTGCCCCTATGCTCGTTGAGGAGGGGGAGAAGCTATGATACGATCCGGCGCTGTGATACGGCGCTCTTCCGAGCCCAACCCCCCGGAACAGTTTCAGCGATGGCTGGACCGTGTCGCGCGTCCGATCGAATTCGCGACGCGCGATGCCTTCGCCCATCTGCCCACCGTCAAGAACTTGAATCGCTTCGTTTCTTCACAGGTCATGCAAGCCCTGTCCGATCGCGTCTATCCACGGGCGATTGAAGCGGCCTTGCTCCAGTTGCGTGAATTGTTTGTTCACGATCAGCAACGGCTTCCGGCAGAGGACCAGCGGCGTCGGCTACAGGAAGCCACGGTTATTCTGAGGGCCTTGAGCAAGGCTGCTCACGATCCCTCTCAGCCCTGGAATGGACCGGAGCCAGTCGCATTGTGTGAGCCTGCCAAAGACACCATTCCATCGCGGTCATGGTGGGAGCAGCCCATTCGTTTCGTGAAGGGGGTCGGCCCGAAGCGCACAATGTTGCTCCAGCGGTTCGGGATTGAGACGGTTGAAGATGCTCTGTGGACCGTGCCTTGGCGCTACGAGGATCGATCGGTCATGACCCCGATCGGGGAACTGGTGCCCGGTGTGCAGGCTTCGATCTCCGGCACGATCGTCAGAAGCGAGGTAAAAAACGCCCGCAGGCGCCGCCTCACGATTCTCGACATCGTGGTGGAGGATTCAACCGGGCGCCTCCAGGCTGTGTTTTTCAACCAGCCGTTTCTCGAGCCACTCTTCACCGTCGGGACCAGTGTCATGCTGACCGGGCGAGTCGTGGCAGGCGCGCAGGGATGGGTGTCCATGAGGATGGAGGTCGCGCAATATGAAGTGATAGGCGCTGCAACTGAGGCGCCGTTGCACGTGGGGCGGATTGTCCCGGTGTACCACGAAACGAAGGGGTGGACGTCCCGGCAGATGCGTGTGCTCATGAAGAGCTTGCTGGATGCGCATGTTGCCGAGGCACAAGAAGTGTTGCCGGTTCCGCTTCGTGCCCGCTATCGATTGTTGCCTATTCAACAAGCCATTCAGGACGTGCATTTCCCTCAGTCTGGGACTGATGGGGGACAACTCGATCGTGGTCTCACGCGGGCACATCGGCGGCTGGCGTTTGAAGAACTGTTTGTGCTGCAACTCGCACTGGCATCGCGGCAACGAGTGATGAAGGAAGAGGTGAAGCAGGTGTCGTTCAATCCGAAGACACCGCTCCTCGGCAAGCTGGATCGGGCGCTGCCCTTTCAGTTGACTGTTGCGCAAGAGCGGGTGATTCGTGAAATTTTGTCGGACATGACATCGCGTAAACCGATGAACCGCCTGGTGCAGGGCGATGTCGGGTCCGGTAAAACCATCGTGGCGGTGCAAGCGATGGTGCTGGCCTGCGGATCGGGCTACCAGGCGGCACTGATGGCGCCGACAGAGATTCTCGCCGAGCAGCACTATCGAACAATGAAGGGGCTGCTGGAACCCCTCGGACTGTCCGTGGTGCTCGTGAGCGGAGGGGGCCGTCTTGCCGCACGTAAAGCCGTGCGCGAGCAGGTGGCCTCCGGGACCGCGCAGGTTGTGATTGGAACCCATGCGATCATTCAGCAAGGCGTCATCTTCGCGAAACTTGGATTGGCGGTGGTGGATGAGCAGCATCGATTCGGTGTGCTCCAACGGAAGACGCTCATCGAGAAGGGGTACCGGCCTGATGTGCTGGTGCTGACTGCGACACCGATCCCACTCACCCTGGCCATGACGGTATACGGGGATCTGGATGTCTCGGTGATCGATCAGATGCCGCCGGGGCGAAAGCCGGTGCGGACATTTCTCTTACGCGACAGCCAGCGTGGACGGGCCTATCAGATTCTCCGGGATGAATTGCGAAGCGGCCGGCAGGCCTATGTCGTGTATCCCCTCGTTGAAGAATCGGAAAAGACCGATCTACAGGCGGCCATGCAAGGGGCGGAGCAGCTGCAAGCGGATGAGCTGGCTGAGTTTCGCGTCGGGCTTGTGCACGGTCGCATGAAGTCGGAAGAGAAAGATCAGGTCATGGCCTCATACAAGAAGGGGGAGATCCAGGTTCTGGTCTCGACGACCGTGGTGGAGGTCGGTGTTGATGTGCCCAATGCTACGGTCATGATGATCGAGCATGCCGAGCGGTTCGGGCTGGCGCAGTTGCATCAATTGCGCGGGAGAGTCGGAAGAAGCGGGTATCAGTCCTATTGTCTTCTGATGGCTTCGGGCGGACTGTTGTTTCGATCGGCGAAGCCCCAAGCGGCCGGTGTGCCGGCATCGGCGGCCCGGGAGCGGCTGGAGGCGTTGGTGCGATCGACCGACGGTTTTGTCATTGCCGAAGAAGACCTCCGTATTCGCGGACCGGGAGAGTTTTTTGGATTCCGGCAATGGGGCATTCCGGAGTTTCGAGTCGCAAACCTGGTGCGGGATGCTGATCTGCTTCAACAGGCGCGGCAAGAGGCCTTTGCACTCTTAAAGCAGGACCCGCAGCTGAAGGCGCCGGCTCACCGTGCCGTGCGAGAGGCAATGTTGCGGCGGTGGGAGGCGAAGTTGGAATTGGGGTCGGTGAGCTAGCAGAATGCTGAAAAAGCCCGCCAGCGGCGTTCTCGCATCGTTCAGGCCCTCAACGGGGACCCGGCCGCCTCACCGACTCGGCGGCGCGCACAGACGTGGTGCTCCTTATTCGTCGCACCGTGCGCCCTAAAGGGTACGCCTCGGGTCTTCACTCGCTGGGGCCTTGCTGGACGGCTTTTTTGAGCATCCTGCGGAGATTTCTCTATTGTCCAACATGATTCAGTTCGCCGACTTCGAGGCGACAAAATTGTTTCCCCGCACTCTGTTAGAACTGAATTATGAAGAAAGATGAGCGACGGGCATGGGTCTTCTGCAAAGATTGAAGCATGATTTGAAGGCGGGGTTTGCGACGTTGCGCCATGGTACTGCGCAGGCAGCGATCCGTGCATTGCAAGAAACGGAACTGCTGCGGATCCGGCTCGAAGTCCGCAAACTCGACGAGAAATTGGAGGAGCTCTATCGGGATGTCGGCGAACGAGCGGTCAGTCTGGGCGAGGGAGGCGAAACGGCTGAGCGGGTGCTGTACGACGCGGAAGTCAGCCGACTCGTCAAAGAGATCCAAGAACTCAAAGACGCACGCGACAAGCTTGAATCGGAGGTGACGGAAATTCGGAGCGACGTATGACCGGTCCGTCACGCAGGGTACGTTTCGCCGGCGTGGATATCGGTACGCTTACCTGCCGGTTGCTGATTGCTGGCCTGTCCCCTGGGGGGCACATGGTAGCCATACGATCTGAGCGGCGGATTCTCCGGTTGGGCGAGGGCGTCGATCAAACAAAGCAACTGAACGGTGCAGCGATCGAACGGGTGCTGCATTGCCTCAAGGAATGGAGAGAGATCATCAATGCCTCTTCCGTCGATGGAGCAGTGGTTGTCGCAACGAGCGCCGTGCGGGATGCAGCGAACCGTGAGGAATTTCTCGATCGCGTCAAGCGTGAAACGGGCTTCGAGATCGAGATTCTCACAGGTGACGAAGAAGCGCGTCGAACTTTGCTTGGTATTCGCTCTGGTCTTCCTGTCGGCGTGACCGACCTGCTGGCTCTCGACATCGGCGGCGGCAGCACCGAATTTGTCCTGGACCGGCCTGGACAGAGTCCGGTGGTGCGATCCATCGACATCGGAGTCGTGCGTCTCTGTGAACGACTCCTACACCACGACCCTCCGACCGAAGTCGAAGTGCGCCAGGCGCGTGAGTGGGCCGCAAGAGAGACCAAAACAGCAGTCAACGACATGGGCAATTATCAGACTGCAACCCTCGTCGGCACAGCGGGCACCATCACCAGTCTGGCCGCCATGGCGCAGAAACTTCCCTCCTACGAGCCGGCCAGAATCCACAACTATCAGTTGCACCTCAGCTCAATACGTGAACTTGAACACACACTTCTTACCCGGAAAAAAGCCGACCGTGCCGGTCTGCCCGGCCTGGAAAAAGGCCGTGAAGAAGTCATCGCTGCCGGCGCCGTCATCATACGGACAGTGATGGAGACGTTAGGGATGTCCACTGTCCTTGTCAGTGATCTAGGATTGCGAGAAGGAGTGCTGATTGAGTTGGCGAGGCGGCCGCTCGGCATGCTTCACCTTTTTCAGAAACACGAGGCATCATGATACAGCTTGGACGATTCATCTCGTTGATTCTTTTCCTGACCATGGCTGGTGCTCTGTCAGGCCCTGCCGGGTGGGCTGAAACCGGAACGAGCGACCTCGGTGCCGTGCGGCAGGACGCACGCTGCGCCTGGTATGGGAATTGCGGATATGGAGAGAGAGATTGGGCGACCTTACCGGTGCATGATTTAGTAGCTATCCTGTCGATCTGTGCAGAGGTAACCTACACGGGATGCCCTATGATCAAGCGAAGTTGAGTTTCTAATGCGCTAGGCATATATTCCTAGCGTCAGAATAAGCGGAGCAGGTGCAAGCGTCGTTTCTTTTACTTACTAAGGGAGTCGGATATGAAAAAAGCCCTTCTGCTCGTCATCCTGCTCGGCCTTGATGTCAACACGACGATGGCTGGGGTGCCGGCTGATAAGGGTGCCAAGAAACCTTCCACTGGTAACGATTTTCTGAATCAACAGAAGTACCAGGAGGCGCGCACGGCCTTTGAGGTTGATCTGAAACAAGACCCTGCGAATGCCATGGCACACTTCTATCTTGGCGATGCCTGTCGAGGTCTGAAAGCTTGGGCCTGTGCGGAAGAGCATTACCAGACCTCGTTGGAGCTTGACGCGAAATCCTCTGTAGCCGGTTTGGCCAAACAACGGGGGCAAAAAGCCAAAGTCTGGCGCTTGCTGGACGAGGTGAAGCAGGCAGCCGACGATCCACACATTTCACCCAAGGAGGTGGCTCATGTGGAAGAGGTGTTGGACCTTGCAAACAAGCTGGGCCTCGACGATGAGCAGCAGGTCGCCTACTATCAGTTGCAACAGAGAATTCCGCAGGGCCACAAACGGAGCGGCCCGAAGAAGGCGTCAGGCCAGGTGTATGAACAGTCGATGGTGCTGGTGCCGGCGGGGGAGTTTACGATGGGAAGTTCGGCGGGAGATCCGGACGAACAACCGGTGCGCAAGGTCTATCTGGACGCCTTTTTGATAGACAAGTATCAGATGACGGTGGGGAAATATGGGACGTTCTTGGACGCCACGGCCTATGAAGCACCGGCTGACTGGGATGTCATGAGCAAAGCTATGCACCAAAAGCGTCCAGTCGTCAATGTGGATTGGGCGGATGCGGATGCCTACTGCAGGTGGGCCGGCAAACGCCTACCGACAGAGGCGGAGTGGGAGAAAGCGGCGCGGGGGACGGATGGCCGGCTCTATCCCTGGGGGAATCAACTCCCGACGGATTTTCACGCGAATATGAAGAAGGAAGTATGGAACAACCACGTAGTCTTAACGCCGGTAGGGATGTATGAAGGTGGCAAGAGTCCCTATGGTGTTTACGACATGGCCGGCAATGTTTGGGAGTGGGTCAGCGACTGGTATAGCCAGGACTATTATAAGACCGGTCCGTTGAGGAACCCGACAGGACCGCCAACGGGCAGCTACAAAGTGGTCCGTGGCGGCTCCTGGGGCAGCAGTCCGAAGGACCTGCGTAGTACGGATCGGGACAGCCGTTTGCCGTCGTTCGGAGGTCTCGGCACAGGGTTCCGCTGCGCGAAGAATCCGTAACTCTTGGATGCGTAGCCCTTAATCCTGCGTTACTTCTGCGAGTACCACCGATATCCTTTTTGTTCGGTGAAGTTGGTTTTCTGAGCCCCGCCGGGTTTTTCCAATAACAGGACTTTGAAGTCGATGAGACCGAACCAGGCGGGATCCGCTACGTCGTGGTAATGGCAGCCATGGAGTTTTTGGAGCATGTCGCCCAGTGCATGGTGTAGTTCCTTTTCGCTGTAAGCTCGCACGATGAAGGGCTTGTTCATGGCCTGGCAGAACCGCTGAATGGTATAGGCTGCGCCGGTACAGAGCACCTTGCTGTCTGGTTTGATGGCGAGGAATTGGGGCAGCGAGAGATAGCGTTCTTGAAAGCCCAGCCAGCGGGCCGCTAGGCGCAGGTGGCCGTACTGAACTTCGTACTCTGTGTGGCCCGGTAGTTTGACCGGCGCCGGCCAGCCTTCTTCAATTCCGAATTCAGTGAGAAACGCCCTGCCGCCCGGCTTCAATACCCGCCACAGTTCCGCCACGAATCGAACAGGGCCGAGGTTGAAGATCACATCTTCTGGCAGGCCCGTGCCCAGCGGCAGCCGCACCCGTCTGATCCAATCCAGCGCTTCCTGATGCTGCGGGCTGTTGCCGATTCCATCGAGAAGTTCCTTTCTGGTCAATCTCACCGGGGTCATGTCGGCCATGTTCTCGTTGTCGATGACAAGATCGACCGAGTGGTTTTTGAAGGGCAGCCATTCGCCATTGGCCCGGGTACCGATGCCGCCCCAGCCTCCGGCCTTGGCACGAGTGACTTGCAACGCGAGGAAAGGTTCAGTGATGTCGAGGGAGATGTACCGAATGGTCTGTTTTTCAAACGGCAAGAGTTCCCTGCCTGCCTCACGGGCCAGGTATCCGAGGCCGCCGCCGACTTCTACGATGACATGGGGTTTGGGAGTGAACCAACCTAGCTTTCGCAATTGCCGCATGAGTAGCCGGCCGTAGGTCAAGCCGTTGAGCGCGTCGCTCGGCTCTCGAAAGAGGTGGGAGACGGTGGTTTCGATCAGATCGAAGTGGCCGTCGTCTTTACCACTGTCGGTCAGTTCATGATGATGAAAGTCTTCCAGATGCTCTTCTCCCTCGAACCCTTCCTGCCCGGACCAGCCCTCCCGGATTTGTTGGAGGAGCAGATCCCACTTGGCTCTGTGGCGGTGGCCGCCAGGGGGTTCTGTGCCGTAGTAACATAAAGAGTAGGTAGGCAGAGCCCAGTGTTCCAAATGCCACTGTCCAGGCTGTCCGTCCGGTCCGCAGACCAGCCGTCCGTATTTTTCCACCAGCGTGCCTACTGTTGTATGGCCGTTCATCGCCTGTAACATTTCCAGGCCGGTGCGATTCAGTCGGATGATCGGCAGGTTGTCATCGAGGGGTACAAACCACCATTCGTCCGAGGTGTGCTGGTAAGCGACGAGATCGGGGATGTGCCAGGCCAGACGATGAAGCGTTTCTCCGGTAAGGCTGAGCGGTTCGTGAGTGGCGACAGCTGGTTTCATGATCGATGTGAGCTGGTGGAGTGCTGAAGCCTACACGGGTGGTCAGATTCTCGCAAGGCCTCAAGGGACGTGAGGCGTGATTCTGGTCTGTCTCGTTGTCGCCCGGTCTCTCAGGTCTGTCTGGTCACTACGAGATGGACGGGATAGACAAGAGTGACCAGAGAGACGAGTGACAGGCTCTAGCAGGTTGCGGAAAAAATCAGTTTATACTTAAGACACCGCTGAAATCTCACAGAATAACGCTGATGTCACGATAAGTCAGGATGCTCAAAAAGACCGTCCAGCAAGGCCGCAGCGAGCGAAGAGGCGAGGCGTACGCTTCGGTACGTTGAGCCTCTGAGCGATGCGAGAACGAAGCTGGCGGACTTTTTGAGCATCCTGCTAGAACAAGAGTGAAGGCGCGTCCATCCACTCCAGCCCTTCTTACATCGATGGAGGTTTCTTGAGATCGAGAATGTCCTGCTGGAACCGGTCGCGCGCCGCCAAGATGACCTTCCGCCGTTTCCATCGGCCCCACCATCGAAGACGATCCCGAAACGTGACGACCGGTGACGGAGCGCTTCCACTTGGAGCATGCTGAAAATCGTAGCCCTGGCGCTTGGCGCGATTTTCGAAGAATCTGCGGTAGAGATGATCGTACAAACCTTTGCCTGAATCGCCTACGTCCACACAACCTCCCTACAATAATAACTCCAACTGCCGGCTCTCCGTCACCGGAGATGAGCAGGTCTGACGTCGGCAGAGATATGCCGTTGGCTGCCCATTCACCATCGCCTTCCCCGCAGCGAGCGGCAAGTCGGTTCCCGCAGCACGACGAGAAGGTTCGGCCACCAGCACCGCACGATTCGGCAGATAGCGCTGATGAACAGTTGAGAGCAACGATTCAGTCCGTGCATCGCCACGACTACCGAGAACTACAATCTCCCATGGCATCGTCAGGTACCAATCCAGCGAACAGAGCATGGCCGATGAGCCATAGGCATTATGTTCCATCACGCTTCGGAATACCCGAAATAGATGCTCTGCCCGATCATAATACTTCTGCTCTCGTGTGAAGGAGAAGAGCCTCAACAAGACCAAGGCGACAACGGCATTGCCCGATGGAATCGCGCTATCGGTCCCGGACTTCATGCGATGGAGGAGAGCTTCATGGTCGCGGCTGGTATAAAAGCACCCGCCAGCTTCCTCATCCCAATATCGCTCCAACAGATGGCCCGTTACCTCACGAGCCTGCTCCAAATACCACCGATGCGACGTGGCCTCAAACGCATCCAACAATGCAGCAGCAAGACAGGCTGCATCGTCCAGGTATCCGTTCAAACGCCCCTTCCCTGCCGTGACCGCACGATAGACCCTCCCATTCTCAACCGCGTAGTCCAATAGGAATGTGAGGCCCCGTTCCGCAGCAGTCAGATACGCGGGAACCCCGAATGCCTGGTAGGCGTCAAGATAGGCAGAGACCGTCATCGCATTCCAACTTGTGAGGATGTTATCATCCCGCTGCGGCTTCATCCTTCGCTCTCGTGCTGCGAGCAATTTTACCTTGGCAGACCGTAACGCTTGCAGCGCGTCGGACGCGAGCTGAGTCCCACCGAGCTGATTCAACACATTCTTGCCTTCAAAATTTCCGCTCTCCGTCACTCCATAGTACCTGCAGAACTCCTCAGCGACGTCGGCCCCCAGCACCGAAATAATTTCTCCCTGCTCCCAAACGAAGTATGCTCCTTCATGCCCCTCGCTGTCGGCATCCTGCGCAGCATAGAATGCGCCGTCCGGATGCGTGAGTTCACGGCGAACGTACTCCAAGGTTTCTTCCACGACCTCACGAAACCGGTCCTCCTTGGTGAGACGCCATCCATCGAGATAGATCCGCACCAGCTGCGCATTGTCGTAGAGCATCTTCTCGAAATGGGGAATCAACCACTGGCCGTCCACCGAGTAACGGTGAAAACCGCCGCCAAGATGGTCGTAGACCCCGCCGGCTGCCATGGTTCTCAGCTGTAACAATACTAGGGCTTGATGGGAGACGTCTTTCGTTCTGGCAGTCTGACGCAGCAACAGGCTAAGCGGGGGAACTGTGGGGAATTTCGGCCCCTCACCGAATCCGCCGTGGACCGGATCGAAAAACTGCCCTAAGCTCCTGGCCGCCTCGTCGAGCAAACGATCCGTCAAGGGGTCAGTCGACGGTTGCGGCGTTCCGACTCGCAGTAATCCTGCTTTCACCTTCTCCACGTTCTTGAAGACATCGTCTCGATGGTTCCGATAGGCCTCGACGACACCTCGCAGGACCTCAGGAAATCCCGGCAAATTATGTCGGGGTTCCGGCGGGAAATACGTCCCTCCATAAAAGGGTTCTTGATCAGGGGTCATAAACATCGTGAGGGGCCACCCTCCGCCTCGTCCCAGAAACACCTGGGCAGCTTTCTGGTAGATATCGTCGAGATCAGGACGTTCTTCTCGATCCACCTTCACATTGATAAAGTCGTGATTCATGAGCGCGGCAATTTCAATATTTTCAAAACATTCATGCGCCATGACATGGCACCAATGACAAGCCGAGTACCCGATCGACAAGAGAATCGGCTTGTCCTCTGCTTTCGACCGCGACAAGGCTTCCTTGCCCCAGGGATACCAATCCACTGGATTCTTCGCATGCTGCCGAAGATAGGGGCTGGCTTCTGTGATAAGCCGGTTCGGAGGTCGGTCCGCTTGCGTGGGTGGATCTGTCATCGCTTCGTTATTTCCATAATCTGTCATACTACCTTGGCTCACTGCCGCTCTGCAACGAACCAGTCAGACTATGCTATAGTTCCGCGCTCCCTGAAGGTTACAAAACATATCTGTGAGCATGCCAGAATTGTATCGGGCTGTACGTCTAGTACGAGAGGAACACACCTCGCAGGATGCTCAAAACGGCCGCGAAGCAAGATCGCAACAAACTATCACTTCAGAAGGGGTGGCGTGGGATGATCCCAACTGAGCGCATCGGACGAGCACAGTTTCATCGTGCGCGTTCTGCAAGCAAGGAGGGCACCTGGCCTCTCTCTTCCCACCCTTCTGAGGCCGCGCGTTGCGCGAGCAAGAAGATCGTCCCAGCTACCCCGCCCTTTTTCAGCATCCTGTTCGGAAGGCGTACCGCATGAGCTGTTCGATGCGCGGCTGTTCCCCCTCACTTGCTACGGTCGCTCTGCTGGGAACCACCCTCATACTGTTTCCCCTGGGAAGCCAAGGTTTCGCCCAATCGGAGGAAGATCATCGTCCATGGCTTCGAGCGCTCGACAGCTTGTCAGGAGAACGTATGCTTACCGACGTGACAACACTCAGCAGCCCCGCCTTCAACGGCCGCCAAACAGGAACAACAGACGATGCCGACTCAGCAAAATGGGTCACCGATAGATTTCTTGCTTCCGGCCTCTCATTGGCGACCGTACGTGTCGATCCCACCAGCCCTGTAAGGCAGGGCCGTGGATACATGACCGCAGCGGTCACAGTGCCGAAGATTGCACCGAACCCCGTGCTCCACATTTCAACTGCCGGTGACTCGCTCCCCCATCAACTAGGAACAGACTATCTCCCTATCCTTGATTCACCCTCCGCTGCGGTTCGCGGGCCGATTGTATTTGTCGGTTACGGAATCGTAGACAGGGACCAGGGGATCGACGACTATGACGGAGTCGATACCACCAACGCGATTGTGCTATTTCTCCGAGGCAAACCTACTCACTACAAGGGCACCATCAGCCATGCAGACAAGGTGCGCTTCGCACGTCAGAGAGGGGCACTCGGCTATCTCACTGCCACGGGACCTGTGCTCAGCTCCTATGAAGGTCGGCGGGGTGTCACGGGACAGCCCGGTGCCTTTTATGGGCTCTCACTCCCCTCAGAAACGCTCCCTGGCGCCTGGATCAGCACTACTCTTGCCGAGCAGATCCTGGCCGCTCCTGATCATGCACAATTACATCGACTGCATGGGTTACAAGAAAATCTGAATCGCTCCCCTGCCGCACAATCGGTCAACACAGGCCGATACGGCTCTCTCGCTTGGCAGACTCGCACAGAGGAAGGCATCCTCATGAATGTACTCGCCTTCTTGCCCGGCAGCGATTCGCAGAAGGCCCATGAGGTCCTCGTGATCGGTGCGCATCGTGACCATTTCGGGCAACAAGCCGGCTTGCTATTTCCCGGCGCCGACGATAACGCCTCCGGCACAGCAGTGATGTTGGAAGTGGCCCGGGCGATAAGCAAGGCAGGCGCACAAGGCAAACGAGCCATCCTGTTCATCTCATTCAGCGGAGAAGAACAGGGACTCATCGGATCTCGACTCTACCTCGAACGGCCGATCGCGCCGATCGGTTCGACCAAAGCTATGATCAACATCGACCATGCGGGAATTGGAAATGGTCGGCTGACAATCGGTGTGACAGGCCTGGAGAAGGAACTGGTTCTCGAAGCAGGACAGGCAGTGGGGCTAACCGAGAAGCTCGACGTGTTTGGTTTCTTCCCCGGCGGCGATCACGTGCCGTTCAAAGAGGCTGGTGTACCGACCGTCACCGTCGTCAGCAGTGGCGCCCACCCGCACTTCCACCAGCCGACCGACAACCCCGATACGATCAACAAGGACATCCTGCTGGTTGCTGCCCGTTATGTGCTCGCGCTAGCCTGGGCCTTGGCCGGGGATCGATGACTTCGATCATCGCCAAGATCGGAGTAATGGCCGCCCTGCTACTTGCCCTCGGCGTTTCCAACTCCTGTAGCACTCGCCCAAATCTCGTGGTCCACCAATCAGACACTCTCTCGGTCGTCCTCCGGGAGCTCCCGTCCGGATACCCGCCACTCACGCCACATAAACATCCCTACACTATATCACATAAGTATATACTTGACATCCTCGCATCTCTCGATTATAGCGAGGGCTCACTCCTGCCATTTTCACAAGGACGGGCACACCGAGTCTTTAGCCAGCACCAGGCGGAATTGTTGGCGCCTGAATTATCAAAGGCATTGAGCTTGGCTCTACCACAGGAAGTCGCTGCGTTCACCCTGGCCGATGACGAGAAGCCGGACCGGCGCACAACAGGCTTAGGGTTTGTTCTCGGCGACGAGTTGCATCTGATCATCGAAGAGCTACGAAAGCCTTTCTACCAAGGAGAGCAGAAACCGTATCAGCAGCAATTGTTTCGATGGGAGTTACTACCGGGGAGCAGACAGCGACATTACACCAGCCGTCCCGGAGGAAAAGGGGTGATCACCAACTGGATCATCACGCCACTTCTGTAGCGAGACCACCTCGCATGTGAACAATGTAGCTTCTGTATCAAGCTCGTTGCTGACTCAACAGACACACTCGCCGACAGAAACGCACGGCCCAAATCTCGTGATTCATCAATTCAGACGCTCTTTCTCTCGTCGACCAGCCTGATACTCCTCTCTCACATTCATCCCCATTTCCACGCAATACCACCTAAAGAGGTATTGGATTTTCTTAGACAGTACCACCTAACGAGGTATTGGAAGTCCTGGGTACCTCAACTATCGTAAAGGCTCATTGACGGGCGCGGCATAGCTGGCACCGGAAGCATTGGCGCCTGAATTATCGAGGCGTTGGGCCCGGCCCTGCCACAGGGGCTGGCGGTTTTCACCGTGGCCAATAAAGATAATCCTGATCGAGACAGGAAAGGCCATGGCTTCGTTCTCAGCGACGAATTCCACCTGATCATCGGAGAGCTGCGACGGCTGTTCTATTTATTAAGGAGATCAAAGACCAGGAAAGGCCACATGACGTGAGAGCCAATGGGCTTTGGTTTCATAGGCGCCCCTGCGAAGAGAATCCCGGATCGCGCGCAATCGCAGTCTGTGCACTCCTCCTTTGCCTGCTCATTCCAAGTACGCTGCTCGCTCAACCTCCAACTAAGCCGACAGAGACACCCAAAGAGGATTCGTTCGAGCAACTGAAGAGCAGCCTCCGGCAGATTGAGGAGCAGCACCGCAGGGAACTATTCGAGCTGAAAGAGCGCCTCGGGCTGGTGGAAAAACAACAAAGCGCGTTGTCGGATGAGCTCACCCAGCGCATCAAGGTGGGCGCATACGGCGCCGTGTGGTATCAAGATTTTAAGGGCCGGCACTCGACCAATGACGGGAATTTGGAGTTGTTGCTCTCCGGACACTTCCACGACCGGATTCGCGTCTATAGCGAAATCGATCTGGGACTCCCAACCGGAACCGCGATGGCAGAGCAAGCATACGTCGACTTCCTTCTTACTCAGCCATTCAATCTCCGCGCCGGCGTGCTACTGATTCCTTTTGGCAAGTTCAACCTCGATCACTTCGATCCCCGCCGAGACCTGACACGCCCGCCCGCTGTTGCAACCGTAGTGATCCCGACAACATGGGGCGACTTGGGATTCGGCTCCTTCGGCTTACTTCCGTTCTCCGATAACGTCAAAGCCACTTACGATATTCAAGTGATCAACGGACTCACGGACCAGTTTGCCAACCCGGGAACCCCTCCGAACACAGGGCTGCAGAACGGAAGAACCAATTTAAACACGGACAACAACGGCAATAAGGCGCTCGTCGGCCGCGGGACCTTCAAATTCTTCGACCAGTACGAAATTGGATTTTCAGGATACCGTGGAGCCTATAAGCCCAGCGGCAGCGACATGATTACCGGTATGGCGCTCGATGGGGAATTTAGGCCTCGAAACGTGAACATTTTGGAACATTTCGTGCTCAGGGGCGAATTCGCCCGTTTTAATATCGAAGGATCAACGGCACCGTCGAGTTTGTGGGGCTACTATGCCCAGCTCACCTACCGCTTCTGGTTTTCTTCCTTGAACTCGACCATCCTCGGAAGACACTTCAACAACCCAACCTTTGCACTTGTCGGCCTCATCGGCCATACGAAGACCAATACCACTGCGAGTCCCACGGGCAGTCTGTCCGGGGATCAGTATATTGTCGGATTCAACTATCGTCCGGTCGAAGATTATGTGATCAAGGTGGAGTACCAATTCAATCACGGCCAGAACCAACAGAATCCCTCCGATGGGTTTCTCACCTCCGTCGCGTGGATTTTCTAACGGCCAAATCATGAGTCTCTCGCCCCATACAAGACACCGCTGGCCAGAAGCGCTGGCCATCGCGGCCGCCATCTGGTTGTGTACTGCCTTTGCCCACGCGGAAACTTTCGCTGTTATCGTCAACAAGAATAATCCCAGCAACCACCTGAGTGCGAGCACCATCGCCAGCATGTATCGAGGGGAGACGCTCCACTGGCAGGGAGGCGACAGAATCAAGTTGGTCAATCGTGAAATCTCAGCCGAGACAAGACAGACTTTCTACTTTCACGTGCTGAATGCAAAACCGGACCAAGTGTTTTATCGCCAAGGCACGCCGATTCCGGTACAGAGCGTGATCGAACGATCTGACGACGCAGTCGTGCGCTTCGTCGGCAGCATTGAGGGTGCCATCGGATATGTCAGCCTCTCACGGCTCAAACAGATCGACGAAGGCCTCGTCAAAGTGGTCCTGACCATCGAGAAGCCATGAAGACATCACTATGCTGACCCTGTTGCTAAGAAATTCATTGTCACACAAGCTGATGGCTCTCTTCTTCGCCGTCTTCTTCATCTCTGTCTCCGGCTTGACCTTTTTTGCCTATACATCCAGCCGCGACTCCATGCTCCAGGAATTCAAGATACGAGGGCGGACGCTCGCCAAGGCCATCGCTTCCGAAGCTCGAACCTATTATCAGGAACAAGATATTGAGGGATTGACATCTCTGCTCCAGTCTCTTGGTGAAGGCGAAGATGTCGTGGCTATTCTCGCCTATCAATCGTCGAAAACCACGTGGATCGAATTTTCCGGGATTGAACTCACGGTTGACGACCTGGGTTTCCCAGACATCGGCGATGTCTGGCAGAGGGATGTGGCACTCCAGAAAGGGCACAAGGTCTCGGAGTTCGGGAGCGCCGTGGTCGACTCATCGAGCCAGACAAGGAAGGGCAGTCTGGTCGCAGCCTCACCGGCTGGATGGGTCAGGGTCTTTCTGGACCGGAGGGCGCTTCAACAGCGCCTCAACGCACTGATTTTTAAAACCCTGTTGATCAGCGCCCTGATAACACTGGTCGGAGGCGTCGTGTTCATTATGCTGCTCAAACGATCCCTCCGAGTGATCACGCCCCTTATCGAGGCAACCAAGAAAGTCGCGCAGGGAAATTTACACCAGACCGTCCCACTGTTAAGCCGCGATGAATTGGGCGAATTAGCGAGATGTTTCAACAGCATGACCGAGCAGTTATTGACTACGACCGTGTCCAAGAACTACGTGGATAACATCATTCGCTCTATGATCGATACCCTGATCGTCTTTAATCCGGATTGCACCATTAGAAGCGTCAACTACTCAGCCCTGAACCTCCTCGGCTATGAGGAGAGGGAATTGGTGGGTCAACCAGCGGCCATCGTCTTTCCGCCGAATGAATGCCCACTGGATGGATCGAAGAATCTCGGAATATTCGCGCATGGCACGATCGATCAGATTGCAACGACGTATCGCGCGAAAGACGGCCGAAACATTCCCATGCTCTTTTCCGCCGCCGTTATGAAGAACGAGGATGGGACTATTCAGGGAATCGCCTGTGTGGCCAAGGACATTACCGAACTCAAACGAGCGGAGGAGGCGATCCAGGGTGCCAACCAAAAACTAAAAATACTCGACCAGTTGCGATCACAATTTTTTGCCGACATCAGCCATGAGCTTCGAACTCCCTTGACCGTCATACGCGGCGAAGCCGAAGTGACCCTCCGGGGCAAGGACAAATCTCTAGACGAATACAAGACAGCGCTGGGTCGGATCGTCACCCTTTCCAACCAGCTCAATAAGCTCGTGAGCGATTTGCTGTTCCTGGCACGGTCAGAGGCAAACGCCTTAGAGATCGGCAACCAGCCTACCCCGCTGTTCGACATCCTGCAGGAAGTCCATCGCGAGGCACAAGTGCTCGCCATGCGCCATGGCGCCGTCGCAGATCTGGCTGCTCCGACCGAGCCCCTCGTTGTGGAGGGAGACCCCTATCGCTTGCAACAATTGTTCATGACCCTGATTGACAATGCGGTAAACTACTCTAACCAGGGCGGAACTGTCGCAATCCGTGTCTCAAAATCGGACAACGATGTGGCGGTCATCATCGCTGATGATGGGCAGGGAATCCCGCCAGAAGACCTTCCTCACGTCTTTGAACGTTTTTATCGTGTGAAGCGACGGCACAAACCCGCCCTCCATTCAGGCTCAGGTTTAGGCTTGCCGATCGCCAAGTGGATTGCGGAAGCTCACGGAGGGACGATCTCTATTGCCAGCGTCTTAGACAAGGGGACTACGGTGACCGTTCAGCTGCCACTCAGCAGTGCTGAGCGCCCCTCCAATCATTTCTCTCCAGACGAACAGGAGCTACAGCGATGAGAATTCTCTTGGTCGAGGACGACGAGCGTATTTCGAGTTTCATCAAGCGCGGCCTTGAGGCCGAAGGCCATGTGGTCGACCTCGCCCAGAACGGCGAAGAAGGCTTGGATAAGGGTACGATCCCCAACGATGTGATTATCTTGGACTGTCTGCTGCCAGGGAAAAACGGAGACGAGGTCTGCCGGGCTCTGCGGCGCGAGGGGATCCAGACCCCGATCCTCATGCTCACCGCAAAGGATGCCCTACAGGACAAGATCCACGGATTCGATTGCGGCGCGGACGACTACCTGACCAAGCCCTTCGAGTTTGAGGAATTGCTGGTACGCCTCAAGGCCCTATCACGCCGCCAGCCTCTCATCAAGGCCAGCGCGCAACTGCAAGTAGCAGATCTCACGCTGGATCGAGATTCGCAAGAGGTGCATCGCGGGGGAACGCGGCTCACCCTGACCCGCAAAGAATTCCTCCTGCTTGAATATTTAATGACCCACGCAGGCAAGGCCGTCAGCCGAACCTCCATACTCGAACAAGTGTGGGGCTATCATCAGGACATCGACACCAACAGCGTAGATGTGTATATCGGCTTCCTTCGCAAGAAAATCGACGTCGGGCGAGAGACTAAACTCATTAATACAGTCAGAGATTTCGGCTACAAGATGACGAAGACGAGCTAATATCGAGATAGATCAGCCTCAGGCTCCCTTCTTTTCCTTCTCGTCCTGACATTTTTTAGGAATTCTTTATCTTTCTTTCATCTGCCCTTCATGTGGCTCTGGTAGAGTACGACCGTGCAATTCGACTGGTCTCAATGGGTAGAGAACACGGGTGCCCCAGCGCTTTGTGGGAAGCGTCATACAAGGGAGAAGAGCGCACCATGGGATTTCATCTCTTCACATCACTCTTCATCAGTTGGGTGAGCGCTTCACTCTTGATCGGCCTCTTGCTACTGATCGCCTCATTCGGCCGAGATCCCTGCACCGATTTTGAGCCCTAGAACTAGGCCCCTCGCACCGACGAGAACGTGATAGACCCTGTCGATCAGCCGGGACGTCGCAGCGAACTGGATTGGTGAAGGAGAGAGTGGGATGGAACTACAGCGCCCTTTGCTCGATAACAAACGAATCCTGCTGGTTGAAGACGACAACCGCATCGTCGATTTCATGCAGCGAGGCCTCGAGGCCGAAGGCATGACACTGGATGTCGTCTCAGCCAAAACCCCAGCCCTCCACCTGGCTGAATCCCGTCGCTACAACACCATTATTCTTGATATCTATCTTGGAGATGACGACGGCCTGGATGTCTGCCGGAATATCCGACAGCGCTTAATCGATACTCCGGTCCTAGTCATGACGGCCAAAGATAGTATGGAGCTGCGAGAAGCCAGTGTGAAAGCCGGAGCCAACGCATATCTCCCCAAACCATTCTCCTTCGATGATCTACTCAGCACACTTGAGAAAATGCTCCAAGCCTATTTAACAGTTCACAAAACAGTCCCGATGGGGTTACCGGCGCAAGTCCGCACCTGAATTCCCCATTGCCAAAAAGTTGTCCTGACAATGGAGGCCGATATGGAACAGACAGAGTGGGAATGGCCGATGACTGATAGTCAGAATGGCCACAGTGAGCGGGCCGTGTTGTTGAGACCGATACCGTATGAGATGCCGATAGCCGAAGGAGTCCCAGATGTATCGGCTCGCTCTGGGAAAGTGCTCTCGCTGAACATCAGCAGCGGAGGGATGCTGGTCTTGATGGACCAGTCTCTGGAGATTGGGCAGGTGCTAAGGATCCTTGTTCCCACACCCATCTTGGAGACAGAAACACCAACCCTTGCTGAAGTGCGCTGGACGAGAAAATTACCGTTTGAGCAGCCCCATGGGAATGAGACACATTTTGTGGGGTTGAAATTCGTGTTTCGCTGAACCTCGCATCATCGCCTTATACAGCAACAAACGCGGGATCGCGACGCCAGCCGATTCCCCGATGTCTCCCGTACAGACATATGCCAACTTCTGCCCTCTGACCCAGGAGTCTGTCGAGGACTGTCATTATGCTCCGGCAAATGATCTCCTAGCATTTGCGTTACCCTCGACCCGATAATCCTCAACATATTCCGGTAAGTCCGTCTCTGGTTTTCCAAACCTTGCACCCTCATCTGCCATCGTCACCGTCGCCTCGCACAGAAGGATTTCCCGGACAGACTCCTAGGGAATTTCGTCGAGAAGAGTGGATTGGATTGTCGGCAACGGTGCCGTCTGGCGGGGAGGACCGGGGAGGACGCGTGCTACGCCGGCCTGGTTAGTGCCCTGGATCAGTCCAATCGA
>JACAFD010000208.1 GCA_013388555.1 Nitrospirota bacterium
CAAGGGCGCGTTCAAGACCCCGACGCTGCGCAGCATCACCGAGACTGCCCCCTACATGCACGACGGGGTGTTCAAGACGCTCGAAGACGTGGTGGGTTTTCTCGATCAGGGCGGTGGACAGAATCCGAACGCCGTAAACCCGCATGCCAAACACGCCTTTATGGCGGATTATTACGATCAGAAGGTCGAGCCGAATCCGAACCTGAGTCCGTTCTTGAAGCCGCTTGAGTTGACGCAGCAGGAGAAAAGCGACCTGATCGGGTTTTTGAAGGCGCTGACAGGTGAGCCAATCAAGTTCGAAATGCCGAAACTTCCAAAGTAAGGTGGTCGAGGAAGAACTAATGTGATAGCGGCAATGGCCAGAGTTGCGTAAGGAGGCAACCCCATGAAAGCACAACCTGCACAAGAGAGATCAGTGAAGACACGCCCGGTGGTCGCTGTTAGGGCCAAGAGTTCAGCCGCTCTTACGGCACCGAGCAATCCCTCGGTATCCGTTTGTGACGATCTTCAGGTACTCATCGCCAAGCGGGCCCATGAGCTCTATGTGGACCGGGGCTGTCGTGACGGTCGTGCGCTCGACGACTGGCTTGAGGCAGAGCGGGAAGTCTTGAGCCAGGTTCCGCCTGTGTAGTCCAACAGGAACGTAGAAGCACAAGAGGGACCGATAGGGCGTTGATCGTAGTGAGACTCTCAGGGGTTTCGGTAAGGTGCGTCGCACTGCTTCCCTCGTGATTCGTCGGGGCGACGCGACTGCAGCGGAACATCTCCGCCTGTCAGTGCGAGAGAGGTTACGTGTCCTGGATGTCGGACCATGGAGAATGGAGGGACTCAATGATGAGCATGATAAGTCATAGATTCCGCCTGGCGGCGCGCATGGCCGGGCTCGCGATCGTGGGTAGCACGACGCTGACCTTGCTGTGGTTCTTGCCGGTAAAGTCGTTGGCGAGCGACGAGCAGCAGACGCGCGCCCTCCTGGAGAAATCCTGCGCAGGCTGCCATCGGCTGGAGGGAGCTGCCGATTCGCGCTTCAAGCTCAACGCCCCCGATCTCATCGGGGCAGGCAGCAAGTTCAAGCGGGACTGGCTGATCCGCTGGTTGCTGGGTAAGGAAGAACCGGTCTATGTCAAAAACTATCGCTGGGATCAGTTGCAGCAGCCCGGCCGGCATCCGGTGACCTCTCAGGGAGATGCGGAGCAGGTCGCCGATTACTTCGAGAAACATCTCAAGGACCCCCGGGTGAAAGACGGCACGATCGATCTTTCCACCTTCAGCGCCACCGAAGCCAAGTTCGGGGAACAGCTCTTCAAGGAGCACTCCTGTATCGGGTGCCACCAAATCATGATGGACGGCAGAGTGACGGGTGGCCCGCAGAGCGCTTCCTTCTTGAGCAGCGGCCGCCGTCTGAAGGCTGACTGGATCTATCGGTTCAATTCCAACCCGCCCGATTTCGTGCCACACAGCGGAGAATTTGTCGCCGATGTCAGCGAGTTGGGGCTGCGATACATCACCGGGTTCATCGCGACCCGTGGGTGGGACGAGTTCAAGTTCTATGAACCCTGGACGGCCGACCCATTTCGGAAGGCGGATGCGACACGCGGGGCCCAGGTGTACAAGGAATACTGCGTCCAGTGCCATGGCGCAACCGGTCAGGGAGACGGAGCCGCAGCGTCCGGGTTGGAGCCAAAGCCGGCCATGCACTCGAAGATCGCGTTCAATAAACTGCCCGATGAGTATCTCTATAACGTCATCAACTATGGGGGCAAAGCAGTGGGCAAGTCGTCCCTCATGCCGTACTGGTCCCTGACCCTGGGGCAGCAGGGCGTGGCGGACGTGATGGTTTATCTACGGGAGACATTCAAGGGAGCGACAGTCGCTGAAGCGGCTGCCGGGGTGACCGGTGGTCCATTAGGGGTGTGTCCGCAGCCACGAACCACCAAAAAGGCGCCCGCGGATTATCTCAGCAGGACGAATCCGCTTCCGGCGACGCCTGCGCATGTCCAGGCGGGAAAGAAAATATTCGTTGAAACCGCCAAGCCGCTCGCCTGTATGAACTGCCACGGTCAGCAGGGCGACGGCGCTGGACCGATCGGAACCGCGCTTGTGCCGCCTCCGCGGAATTTCACATGTGGCGCGACGATGAAAACCATTTCCGATGGCCAGATGTTTTGGGTGATTAAGGACGGCTCGCCGGGAACCGGGATGATGGCGTTTCCTGGACTGTCTGACGACGAGGTCTGGCAGGTCGTTCACTACCTGCGCACCTTGGCACGATAATGAGGGGCGCCAACGGCAGGAAGGCAGGCGTTGATCGGGGAGGTCGGTTCTCGTTGCGTTCTGCATCAGTTCACATTTAGCCAATTGGAGGAAAACATGAACGAAATCATCCACTATCCTGGAGCGATGGTTTGGCAAGAGTTGCGGGAGTTTCCCGGCAATGGTGAGGTGACCGTGTTACGGGACGAGGGCAAAGGGAAGGCTAGGACCATCATCGTTCGTTTGCCGGCGGGAGGCCAGATACTCCCGCATAGCCATGTCGCCCCCGTACAGCATTATGTGCTTGAAGGGGAGTGCGAAACACAGGGAAAACCTTTGGGACGGGGAGCCTATCGGTTCTTGCCGAAACATGCGGATGTCTCGGCCATCTTCACGAAGACGGGTGTCACCATCCTCATGGTCTATGATCCGGCGTCGGAGTAGCAGAGGGGGCGAACGTCATGCCGAGTGAAACGTCGCGGACTCTGCCGCAGTGATGAAG
>JACAFD010000301.1 GCA_013388555.1 Nitrospirota bacterium
AGGCGGAGCTTGTCCCCTGGCCAGATCAAGCGCGATCTGGCTCTTGCCGGACGCGGCACCCCCGAGTACGAAAATCAGCTTCGATCGCCCCCTGTGCGCCATCTTCATGCGATCAGCCCACCGTCTTCCTAACGTCACGTTCCCATAGAAATTCCGGTTCACCCTGAGTCTTGGCAGCCCAACGTGCCAGAACAAACAAGGCAGCGCTCAGACGGTTGACAAACTTGATATTCACTGCATCCACCGACTCCTCACGCGAAAGATGCACGCATACCCGCTCGGCTCTTCGGCACACCGTCCTCGCCTGATGCAAAAAACCCGATACTTTTCCCCCTCCAGGCAGAATAAACTCTTTGAGCGGAGCTAAGTCTTTTTGACAACGATCAATGATCTTTTCCAGCTTGGTCACGTCTTTCTCTGTCACTTGAGGCATGTTCTTAAATTCTTGGCCAGGGGCTGTCGCAAGAATCCCGCCGAGATCGAACAGTTTATTCTGGATCCATCGGAGATCCCCCTCCAATTGTTCAGCCTGTGCATGGCTCCCCACCATCTCAGCATTCATCACCCGCACGACCCCGACCACCGCATTCAGTTCATCGAGGGTGCCGTAAGCCTCGACTCGTAGACTGTCCTTCCACACCTGTTGTCCCCCGGCTAGCCTTGTTTTTCCCGCGTCCCCGGTTCTTGTATAGACCTTCGTAATGCGCATCACCGTTTCTCCTATTACCCCGTACCTTTATTCCCCATGACTCGTAGTGAATAAGTTCCTCCACCGGAATCCTGGCTCGCCACCCTGCCGTTTCCAGTTCTGGCTGCGACGCGAAATCTGAGACATAGCCGAGACAGAGATAGGCCAACACTTTGACCGGCCTCGGGATGCCCAGCGCCCGCTTCAAGGCTCCATGGTCCAGAATGCTGACCCAGCCAACCCCAATACCTTCCGCACGTGCAGCCAGCCAGAGATTTTGAATGGCGCAACAGGTGCTATACAAATCCGTATCGCGCACCGTAGAACGGCCCAGCACATGAGAGCCGCCCCGCTGACGACTGCAAGTCACGCCGATATTGACCGGCGCTTCTTCGATCCCTTCGAGCTTCAGACTTCGATAGAGCGCCGCGCGAGCGCCTTCATAACGCATAGCCGCCTGCTCATTCGTCTTCTGAAAGAGTTGCTTCACAGCCTGCTTCGTTGCGCGTTGACGGATGACGACAAAGTCCCACGGCTGCATGAACCCGACAGACCCGGCATGATGCGCCGCGGTCAAAACCCTCGCAAGGACATCGTCTGCGATCGGTTTTCGTAAAAAGTTACGGCGGACATCTCTCCGTTCGAAAATCACGCGGTAGACGGCTGCTCGCTCATGGTCGGAGAACTGTCCATTACCGGAGATGCGGATATCAGGCGGCAGACTCATACCATATCCCCTGAACAGAGGCTCATAATAACCGTCATGGGAGAGTTCTCTCACTTGACATCTCTAGAGCTCACCGGCTTGATGGAAAACGCTTCGAGTTCTCCCGCGCCGACCATCTTCAGACATATCGGACATAGACAATCTTTAAAACGAGCGGCAATCCAGTCAATCTGTTGTTCGGTAATGCCGACTTTTCCGCACCAGCATTGATATCCGCCACACTCGAATGTCTGGCGGCAATTCTCACAGATCTTGTTTACCGGCCCCCTCAAAACTCCACCCCCGGTTGCGCCTTGATGCCTTTTCGAAAAGGATGTTTAACCTGCTTCATCTCCGTAACGAGATCGGCCTCTTCTATCAACGCCTCTTTGGCACCGCGGCCGGCGATCACAACATGTTGCATAGGAGGCCGGCTTTGCAGAACTGGCAAGACCTCTTCGAGTCGGACATAGTCGTGCTGAAGCGCAATATTGAATTCATCGAGAATGACCATCGCATAGGACGTATCGCGCAAAAATCCATAGGCAGCCGCCCAAGATTGTTGGGCAAATCTCGTATCCCGCTCACGATCTTGCGTTTCCCAGGTGTATCCCTCTCCCATACGAAGAAACGTCACACGATCGCCAAAAGACTTGAGCGCTCGCTCCTCTGCTGTATCGATCGCGCCCTTAATGAATTGCACTACAACTACCTTCATGCCGTGACCGAGACAGCGTAAGGCCATTCCAATCGCGGCGGTCGTCTTTCCTTTACCTGCGCCAGTATAGACAATCAAAAGTCCTTTCTCCTCCTGTGCCGCCTCTATCCGTCGATCCACCGACGCCTTCAACCGTTCCATTCTGGATTTGTGCTCGTCCTGCTCGGTCATCGCACAGCTCCTGAGCTTACCGGTAACCGTGGGGAGTTGCCACGCGCAGACGACACCAGAGACTTTGCTATCTTCGGCTGACTGGCAAAATGCAGATGGGTATAAAACGCCAGAGTATTTCCTGTTGCAAGCCCATCGCCCCCCTTCGGCTCCCCTTGCGCATCGCGGAGTACGCAGGCGTAATCCAATCTTCCCTTCGGAACCAGCGTGGAGTAGTGGAACTCATGCCCACGAGCAATAGTGCCGGTAACACCGAGTATGCAGTCCTGTGAGAGCTCCGCCATCCTGTACCCCAGAGTCAAACCCGACTTCTGCATGACCGTTTCAGCGGAAAAAATCCCCACCATTTCATGCGATGTGCTGTCAAAGTCACGAATACATTGCGTGAGATACATCATCCCACCGCATTCTGCATAGATTGTCCCGCCACGCTCGGCAAATTGCCTGATTGCCCTTCGCATGGTGACATTCCCGGACAACAGTCGGCCATGCAGTTCCGGATAGCCCCCGCCAAGATACAGCATATCCACGTCGGGCAGTCCGTGATCATTCAAGGGCGAGAACTTCACCAATTCCGCCCCTGCTGCTTCCAGCAACTCTAGATTGTCGGGATAGTAAA
>JACAFD010000268.1 GCA_013388555.1 Nitrospirota bacterium
ATGCGGGAGTTCATTTTCTGTTCCTGGCGAACCTGGAGGTGCTCTATAAAACATGGGGTCCCAGAGGATATCGCTATGCCATGCTGACAGCCGGGAGGCTAGGACAACGGCTTTACGTCGCTGCGGAAGCCATGGGAATGGGGTGCTGCGGGATTGGCGCTCTCTATGACGGTGAAGCCATGGACATGCTCGGACTGAATCAAAGTTCAAGACTCCTCTATCTGGTGGCAGTGGGAGCTGTGAAGAAAACGTAGAGAAAGAAGGCCTGAGCGATGAGGACTGAGTTAAGTTAATTCCATAGGATGCCCACGTCATAATGTGTTACTTGTATCTTGATAAGGGGGATAATGACAAAGCGATTGCTGAGGCGGAACGGGCTATAGCCCTCAACCCCGGTGACTGGACTACCCTTAACCCTTATGCCAATAGTCTAAGGGCTGCAGGTAGACCAGAGGAAGCCATTCCATTTTACAAAAAAGCAATCCGACTCACCCCTTTTGGCGCATCCGTTTTATATCGCGTTTTTGGCCACGCACTCCGGGATACGAGCCGATTTGAGGAGGCCGTTTCGGCATATAAGAAAGCTATTCAGCTTTCGCCTAATGACATTACTGCCCATCTTGGCCTGGCGGTTACGTATGCGATAATGGGTCGAGAAAATGAGGCACGCTCCGAGGGTGCAGAAGTCCTGAGGATCGATCCTTAATTCTCAGTAGAGCGGGCTATAAAAAATATTCCTCCCGGAGTTAGAAAAGATCGCAGGACTGAGGCCCTGCGCAAGGCGGGTCTGAAGTGAGATGAAGTCCTCTATCCTGATGCGTGATGACTAGGTACCGCTTACGATTACGAATCCTAAGCAGTGCAAGAAAAGCCCTAGTGTAAGCTTATGACTTCCCAATTCTCGAAACTTGAACATACCACAGAAATCTCAATCTTCAGATGAACCGCCGGATGGAGGTATCGTATCGAAATGGAATGCGGAGTTCTGGCCTTTCTCACAAAGCCTAACCCGGATAAACCGGAAACTCGAACATCGAAATCCGAAATCCCAAAATATTGTGCCACTTTTGAGCGCAATCCAACTCCTAAGCCACTAACAATACAACTTTTGTATTTTCGCGGTTGAGGATTTCATATTAGTCCTCTGGGCTTTCGTACAGGCTGCGTCGTATGGCTTCCCGGTGCTCGACAGCGTTGCCACACGCCATCTGATCCGCCGCTGTCACCGCCTCGGCCAGGGCAACGCCGACTTCCGCTTCACCGGCGGCGACGACGGCGGCACCGGCGCGGCGTAGTGCGGGTGCATCGCGCAGATGGGTGCAGCGGACGAGAACGCGCAAGTCGGGATTGAGAAGGCGCGCCTGCGTGATGATCTCAGCGGCGTCTTCAACATCCGCGCTCAGGATGAGGCTGCCCGCCGTTTCTATGCTCGCTTCAACGAGAGTTCCCGGTCGCAGGACATCCCCGTAGAGCGCTGCATGACTTGCGTTGCGCAACCGGCGTATCGTGTCGAGGTTGAGATCGATCACCGTGATTTCAGCGCCACGGTCCATGAGGAGGCGGTAAACGATCTTTCCGACTGGACCGTAGCCGACCAGAATGCAGTGGTTTGAATTGATTGCGGGACGCCGACTCGCGTTAGCCGGAATGGGCCAGGCGGTTCTCGCCGACGCCAGGCGTCGCGCCCGGCGATAGATATACGGGTTTAAAGCGATTGAGATGATGGAAGCGGCCACCAGGGCATTCCAGCCGTCATTGTTGATGAGTCCGAGGCCGAGAGCGACCGTGCCGAGAATGAAGCTAAACTCACCCACCTGGGAAAAGGCTGCGCCAACCGGGATCGCCGTCGCCATGGGTTGGCCGAGGACTCGCACGGTCAACAAGGCGGCCACTGGTTTGATAACGATCACCACAAAAAGTACCGCAGTGATTATCAGGGGAACCTGCATCAGACTCCGCGGATCGAACAGCATGCCGACCGAGACGAAAAACAGAACGGCAAACGCATCGCGCATCGGCAGCGCGTCGTTGGCGGCCCGCGCGGCGAACTCAGAACGGCCAACGGCCAGTCCGGCAAGAAAAGCACCAAGGGCCATGGATACTCCAAAGATCCGGGCGGCGCCGACCGCGATTCCCACCGCAAGGACAAGCACCGCAAGAGTGAAAAGCTCTCGTGAACGGGTCTTTGCTATACGCTCCAGCGCCCAGGGGATCATCCATTTGCCCAAAACCACCACGACGGCAACCAGACCTGCGATTTTGAATCCGGCCAGTGCGAGAACAGCGCCCATGTTTTGTTCGACGTTTGTGCCCGGGGCGAAGATGATGGGCAGAAGAAGCAGGAGAACTACAGTGAGGATATCTTCCGCAACGGTCCACCCGATGGCGATATGACCGGTCTTGGCATGCAGCTCGTGCCACTCTGCCAGCACCAGGGCCATCACGACCGTACTGGCCACCGAAATGGCCATTCCCAGCATGAATCCGGATGTCCAACTCCACCCCATCAGATGCAGCAGCGCCGCCAGCGCTGTCGTGGATAGAGTGCTTTGTATCACCGCGCCCGGTATGGCCACGCGCCACACCGCGATCAGTTCACGCAGATGAAAACGCAACCCGATGCCGAAGAGAAGCAGAATGACGCCAATTTCAGCGAATTGCTCGGCAATTGTGCGGTTGACGACGATGCCGGGGGTGAAGGGGCCGACCACAATGCCTGCCAGCAGGTAGCCAATGATTGGGGATAACTTCACACGGAGCGCGATATAGCCGAAAAGCAGGGCTCCCGTTAAGCCAACCGCGAAGGTGATCAGTACGCTGAGTTCGTCCATCGTCAACTCCAGCTCGAACAGTGGTCATTGGTTCATCTTCGACAGTAATCGCGTACTCCTGCAAAGAGCCTCATTCTACGGATTCGAAATATACGAGATCCGGTCTTGTGTTTCAAGGATAAAGGCCGCCCCTTGCATTGTGGAATTTTGCATGCAGGCGGTAGGGGTCGGCCGTGGTAGGATGAGTGAGTGTTGCAATTAGCAACTCAAGTCGATTGCCAGACCAGAGAAGCGTCTGGTTATGACTTACCCAATGTTTCGGATTGGCAGCCAGATGGCGATTCAAGTTTACCAAATTTATGTCTCTTGCGCGGCTATCCAACGAACAAATAAAAAGCTCTACGATAAAGGATAAGCCCAACGTCAGGGTCAATGTCCGATCAATTCAAATTGTCCACTGAAGAAGCACAAGGCGAGATCTCGGTTTTCACAGTTAAAGCTTTCTTCAATTTACTCAGCCCTAAGTCCTCGTTACTCATTCTTTGCCCTTGGTAGCACATCGTAAGGCCTTTCTTTTAGTCCCCGGGATCTCTCTCCTTTACCTCCCCTCAGGAATGATTATGTTAGCTGCAACCGTTTTCCCCTCAGTGCAGGCGCGCCAAGCGATCCTTTATGGTTTAGAACGCAGGAGCAGGGAAAACGAAAACATAAATGAGAGGAGTGAATTATGTTCGTTAAGCAGGCAAACATTCCTGATACCCTTCCTTTGCTGCCGGTTAAAGACGCGGTGCTTTTCCCAAACATGGTGATTCCCATCCTCGTGAAAACCGAGAGCTTTGTTCCCATGCTCGAAGAGGTGATGGACAAAGACAAGATGGTTGTGGTGGCCATGATGAGTGACGAGGAGAAGGCTGCTCTGGAAGCCGGCAATTTCAGCCGCATCGGGACCGTGGCTTCGCTCGTCAAAATGTCCAAGGGCAGCGAGGGGAGTGTCGTGGTGGTGCAGGGGCTTTACCGAGCGGTGATTACGGGCATCGTCTCCAGGGAGCCGAATTACCTGGTC
>JACAFD010000269.1 GCA_013388555.1 Nitrospirota bacterium
GGCCGTTTCGGATGGAGTGAAAGTCCTCAACAGAGTGGTGCAGCATCGCCTTCAGATCACCCGACTGATCGGGGTTGAGCACGAGCCGGCCCGATGCCTTTTCACCCTTTCCGATGCAGGAGAGGGCGATACCGTCCGGTGTTATCCGTTCGACAGGGGAGCGGCAACGGAGATCCGGCTTCACTCCCATCGCCTCGGCAGAGACTGGTCCATCCATTCTTGATCGGGCGGACGCTGTCCGGATGCGGCCGGCGCGACTCCAGCACATGCGTTTGGGCAAACGATGTGAAATTCGTGATCTCATAGAGGGTGCCGTGCACGGTCATGCTCACATTAGTTCCTGATCGTATTGCCGAAGTTCAGCGATGTGAGTGAAGACCATGCTGTGCCGACACCTGACTCAAGGGAGACGGGCGGGAAAAGCGCGACTCGAAGCTCGGGATACGGGATGCGGGATAGGAGATATCCCGCATCTCGCATCCGCTTGTCGCGCGCCAGTCTGCCATTTCGCGACGAACCTTCATGAATAATGCGGGCTAGACGGCATGAGCCGTTATGGGCAAGACATCAATCATACGGGAATGTTGCCGTGCATGCCAAAGGTCATAGGCGTTCTGGAGCCGGAGCCAATGCGCCGCATCAGGTTTACCGAAGGTCATTTCAATCCGCAGTGCCATTTCCGGCGTAACCGTTCCCCGTCCATTCAGCACCTTGGACAGCGTCTTGCGGCTCACACCAAGATGGCCGGCGGCCTCGGTGACGGTCAAGCCCAAGGGGGCAAGCACCAGCTTCTTCAGAATTTCTCCCGGATGGGCGGGGTTATGCATCCCCATGGTTTCACCTCCTCAATGGTAATCTTCATACTGCACAATGTCGGCACCACCATCGGCAAAACAGAATGTCACGCGCCAATTGCCGCTGACTGTTACCGCCCAGATCCCTTTGCGTTCGCCTTTCAGTTGGTGCAACGCAAGACCCGGTAAATCCATGTGCTCGGCAGATTCGGCCTGATCCAAGTTGGACAGGATCAGGCGCAGCCGATCGGCGTGCTTCGCTTGAATTCCCGCTTTGCTCCCGGTGCGATAGAACCGTTCCAAACTGTAACCCACATGGTTACATCTTGTAATGCGCGAAAGAGATTGAAGCTTTGAACTGAAGCCGTGGACTCCGATCAGCAGATCGCCACTAGGGCACGGGCTAGATCCCTCCTATATGCCGGTCGAACGCGTGTGACTCTTTCGACCGACAAGACCTCTTACCCGCCTACACAAGCTTGTGCTACTCTGTGCGCCATTTTTACTTCCGGTGTGGTTGGTCTGGTTCATCCGGTTTGTTTGGTTGTTTGACCGGGTGAGGAGGGAGACATGGCTGGTGAGTCGGGTCTGAGTTATAACGCCATCGCGTTCTTACTGATCCTGG
The DNA here is from genome assembly GCA_013388555.1 of Nitrospirota bacterium. Taxonomy (GTDB): domain Bacteria; phylum Nitrospirota; class Nitrospiria; order Nitrospirales; family Nitrospiraceae; genus Palsa-1315. The sequence goes on from JACAFD010000269.1 coordinate 1,420, forward strand.
GTCTCTTTGCCGGCATGCTCCTGATGCTGACAATCGGGCAGCGATGGGGACAGCGGAGCCTCGGACAGGAGACGGATGTCGTTCGCTCGCGACTGACAGGAGTCGAAACCGCCATCTTCGGCCTCATGGGCTTGATGATTGCGTTCACGTTCTCGGGCGCCGCTGCCCGGTATGAGCTGCGCCGGGAGTTGATCGTGGAGGAAGCGAATGCCATCGGCACGGCCTATTTACGGCTCGATCTCCTGCCGGCTACGTCGCAACCGGCGCTGCGGGAGAAGTTTCGCCAATATACCGAAGTGCGCATTGCGGTCTATCGGCTGTTGCCAGACATCGAGGCCTCCAACGCGCGGGCAGCGGTTGGCATGACGTTGCAGAATGAGATTTGGACCGGGGCTCTCGCTGGATTGAAAGAGGCACCGCCGCAGGCGACGATCGTCATGGTCCCGGCGCTGAACCAAATGATCGACGTGACCACCGCTCGCGCCATTGCGGCGCGTACGCACACCCCTATATTAATTTTTGCCATCCTCCTGATTCTCGGGCTGGTCTGCTCCTTGCTGGCCGGGTATGTGTTGGCCTACACCAAGACACGCAACGTCAGGCTCCACATCTTCGCGTTTGCGGTCGTCGTGACGCTCACCATCTATGTGATCTTCGATCTCGACTACCCGCGGTTCGGTCTCATTCAGCTCGATTTCGCCGACAAGGCGCTCATCGATCTCCTGGCAGGGATGAAGTAAGAGCACCTGTTTGGTTTGTCTCGTCTGGAGGGTCTATGACCTGGATTCACATGAGCGGATTTCGAACGTCGAGGAATTCGAATTTTCTGAAATCTGCGTCGGTAGTGTATAGGGTCCGGATCTCGTGCTGCCGGAGCAGTGCGGCAAGGTGAGCGTCTGGAACCAGATTCCCACGGGCCGTGAATCCTCGTGTAACCTCACGGTATATGCTCAGGAAGTCTTCCCCTTCGTGGATCACATGCGTTCGGGACAAGCAGGTCAGCGATTCGATGTTCGCGAGCGCTTCGCTGGGTGAGAGAGGCTGGGAAAAGATCCGCGGGTGCGTGGCAATCCGTAGATAGGAAAGAAGAGTGGGCCAAGCCAGGCAAAGGAGATCAGGATCGGCAGATCGAGTTTCCAGAAACCGTAACGCAACCTGGTGTCTGTCGCTGGATCGATCCGATGCGTACAGGAGGATATTGACGTCCAGGGAGTAGCTCACGTCTTTTTCTCATCGAGAATAGCGTAGAGCGTTTCCTTATCCGTCAGATCGACGAAGGCCCGCATCGATCGTGATGTCCATTTGAGGGGTGGCACTTTCCGCGGGGTCCTCCGTCTTGCAAGAGCTTCGGACAGGAGCTGGGAAATAATTTGTCCCAGTGCGCGGTGCTCCTTCTTCTGGAGAGACTTAATCTCCCTGAGAACAGGCGTGTCAATGTCAACAGTGGTTCGCGGCATGATGCGGTGATGCTAAATTACATGGCATCAGATGTCAAGCCTCGATGGCTTGATGCTTGTCAAGCATTATGCTTGCGAGAATAATGTCAAGGGTACCGGTGACGCATGCGAGTGAGACACTCGGAAACCACTCGGAAGGCGAATGCTTCCGAGTTCGGATCCGACAGCGGAGGTGAGCGGATAGCGTAAGCCTTCGAGTCGCACCCGGAGAATTGACCTTACAAACAACGGTCTTCGGATGCGGGCTACCGTCCTCCCATCGGGAGCTGTTCCACGACTTTTTCAGAAAAGAAGGGGGTCTGGAACATCCAACGCACGCCGGCTTGTACTGTCCAGTCTAGACCCAAAAATGTATCTTGTCCTACCACTCCCGCGCCGGATGAGGCAAAGACGTTCCAATGGTTATCAAACCGGTGGCCGACCTCGCCCAGCAGGTTCATCGTGGTCTTTCGATTGCTGTTCCAATCCATGTCCCATTCCATGGATGCGAGGGTCCACCACCGATCGGACCAGATGGTGTTGACCGCTGACGAGACTCGCATGAAGTGGATGTCGCGACGGCTGGGGTCACCCCCGACAGAGTTGAAGTCCTGGACAATTGTAAAGAATAACGAGCGCATTCTGGGCAGCGGGACCGCCACCGCGCCTGCTGGCCCAAGGGTATATTTTCCTGTGCTCAGTCGATCGTTCGAGCCAGTCGGGAACGTGGTGTCGGTGCCGATGAACAGTGCCACATTCGGGGTGGAATACAGCCGCCAGCCCGTTCGAACCGTAAGGTCGCTCGCGCCATTAGTCGTGAATCCGCGGGTCTGGTCCAAATCGGCGAACAGATAGGGCATGGTCACCCGCACGACCAAGTTGGGTGTGATAGGCAGTCGGGCCTCTGCGGTCAACGAATCGGTACGCAGATTGTTCGTGAACGAATTGTGACCATATTCGAGTTGATAGTACCCATTGATGGCGGTGGGGTCTGTGCCAAAGGCCTTGGCGGCCGCCGACAGGCGCTTTCGTTCTGCCTGGAGCCGTTCGTGCTCTTCAGGAGTGGCGCCCTGCAGCAGGGATTGTAACGGGCGGCGTTTACCCTCTTTTGATTCTGCGTCAGGTGTGGCTTCTTCGCTACTTTCAGATCCTGCGTCGGCTGCCGGTGTCGTACCGCCTTCTGCCACAGTGAGCGAAAGAGTCGCGAATGCAATGAGCAAGAAGCCCGCGCTCACCCCTCCCCGCGCTGCCTGGTATTCCCAGTGCAATATTCTTCGGTCATCCATCGACAGCGAGGCGTCCTGTCACCATAACATCTTCTTACCCTGGCAGCCAGCTACCGCTTCCCCGCTTTGGTGTGAATTTGTTGGAACATATCCTTGATATAGGGCGAGGTGATCGCTCGCGAAACGGGATGTAGTGCGGCACTCCCAAACCCCGCAACTTGGTCGGTCGAGACCCGGCCGATGTAAAACAAGAACGTGCCGTCCTTGGTCGGAAGCACAGCGATGCCTTGCAGCATGCTGTTGTAATCGTGGCTGGTGTAGTAGTGACGCTCGATGGCGAATGCGGCATCGTCCGTATGGTACAGCATGCGGTGAACCAGGACGAACATCGGGCGGCCAAACACGTCAATGTTGAGCCAGTAGAAGAATTCCTCCAGGTTCTTGGCCTCATCCTTAGCAAGGCCCTGTGGATAGTTGAGCAAAAATTTATGGAAGGCCGGGAGATGCTTGGCCACGCCGGTCATCTGTTTGGTAGACAGGAGTAGCTCATCACCTGCCAGCCGCTGCTGTCCGCGGCCACGCTCGTACGGCGCGATCCCTGGCAACCCCTTGCTCCGATAGGCCTGGTAGCGGGCGAGCAACTGCTGGCGCACAAGGACCTCGACTTTCTCTACGGGCACGGCGTCCGCATCGCCTCCTGCCTTCAGCGCTTGGAAAGCCGCAATCTCCTTCGCGTCCAGATTCAGTTCATCGCCCGGACTCGCGTTCAAATAACGCTTGGCCTCCTTCTCTCCATTCGGTTGCAACTTCACCCCGGCCAGATACGCTATGGTGCCTTCCCCCTTGAGCTTGCCATGTGCCGTGATCACCGAGACTTCTTTCAACACGAGGGCCTCTCGATACATATCGAACAGATCCTCTGGTTTGGTCTTCACCAGGAAAGCCATGCCGAGTGCGAGTTCCCGGTCCGATCCTTCACTGGCCGTCCAATCGACGATCTTGCCCTGCATGATGCTGGCCCGGTCGCTGTCAGAGATATGCAACTCCTGCATTACCTCGTCGACCGTCGGGAGGGTTGCCGCCTCAAGGATGGATCCGTTGACCGTCAAACCGATCCAGAGGCTGAGGGCGACGAAGGTGACGAAATGGCGTGTCATGAACCGATGGTGGAGGGGAACGGAAGTAGAATGGGCTGCTGTCATGTGTCGATCCATCAGTCGTCTCCTAACAGGATTCTGAAACGATCCGCCAGCGTAAGAAGAACGTTATTTGGTTTGTTTGTTAGACAAGACCAACCAGATGAACCAAATCAACCAAATGAACCAGGCAGACCAGTTGAACCAACGAGATTATTTCAGGGCTTCGGCGCCACCGACAATATCCATGAGTTCCTTGGTGATCAC
>JACAFD010000302.1 GCA_013388555.1 Nitrospirota bacterium
GACAGGGTGCGCATGGCCTCTGGCAGCAGAGCGTCATGGGATTCGCTGGCCTGCACCTGGTAATGCCCCGGCGGAACCCAAGCCCGTGCGAGATGGATCTCATCCGGTAAGGTCTGCCAACTCCGCTTGTCCGCTTCCTCCGATGCCACTGCCCATCCCTTCGTCAGCAACCCGACCAAAAGACCCACCCACGGGCCTGCATCATTCCCCGCTGCTTGCTGAGCCCCTCGCGTCATCCCTTCAGCCAACGCGTACTTTGTGGCGGCACGCGCCAGAGCCTTGACGGTTAACCCAGCCATTTTTTCTGATAAGGCCTTATCTGCCAAGGCCGTCACGTTATGCACCAGTTCAGTGTTTACCGTCACAGGCGTGCCATCGTCAGGAATGAGGCTGACTCGGTCATGCGGCACATGCGTTTTCTGCGGAACGATGCGTGGCAAGGCCACACGAACGACCTGCCCGTTTAGACCGTACAAGACTGTGTCTACACCCCGATTTCGTTCCGATTGTGAAAACCCACGGTTCAGAAGCACCAACTGTAGCGCATTGAGACTGATCGGTAGGTCAATAAACCGATCCTCCTTGCGGGGGGCGCGGCCATTATAGCTGATCACGACAACTTGAGCGAGTTGTTGTAACGCCTGACTGGTCTTCCATCCCGTATCGGGGAACAGGGATTGGTACTCGGACAATTCCTGGCTGAAGTGCAATGCCTCGGCCGTTCGCAAAAGATCTGTCCGCAGCTGGGACGGAACGGGGGTGTGTGACCAGGTACGAGTCGCCTCAAAGGCCTCATAGGCCTTCCGATAGGCTATAAACGCATCATTCACCTCCCCGGTACTTTCATAGAGTATGCCGCTGAAATAGCGCGCAAAGCCATCATCCCGATAGGCATTCTTCTCAGTGGTTCGATCCGACAGGACGTTGAGCCTGTGATCGATACGTCGTGCCTCGACCAGCGCACCCTGCCACTGACCCAAGGCGGCGTAATTGATGGCTTTCAGCACATTGATCAGCACCTGTTCATAGGGATCACCCTCATAGGGTAAAGCCGTATCATTGGTCATGAACGCGAAAGTCTCTGTGCGAATCTTTCGAGTATAGAGACGATCCAGTTCCTCTTCAGCCTCCTCTAACACAGCGTTGCTCTGCGGAAAGTCGCCGGCAAGATGGAGAGTCATCCCGCGATCCATGCCATAAAGCAGGCGGCTTTTGTCGCCATACTCCTTTTCAGCCGACTGGACGATAGCGTCGGCACCCTTGGGATCATGGGCGCGAAGACTTGTTTCGATGAGGGCATAGCGGTTGACTGAAGGGCCGCACCCTGCCAGCAGGACGAATGCCAGCAGGGCGAAGAAAGACTGAGTGGAAATGAAAAAGCCCCACCGTGCCGGAACAGAGGCGGTGGGGCTTGAGGCAAGAAGGCTCACCGAAAGTGTAGGAGCCTAAAATATGGAACGTTTCTTTTCGACGACTTTCTTGATCTTCTTCTGACCGAACCAGACCTTGGCATTGCTCTCCAAATCCACCATCTGCAGATCGACCTGGTAAAACACCGCCTTCGCCCCTTCGGCCTCATCGAGGATCGTCGCAATGGAGCCTTTCAGCATGTAATCAGCACCGATCTCCTTGCCCGGAGCCTTCTGCGTCTCCTCGCGCGCATACATCGCTTGTTCTTTGCGCTCGGTCCGAAGCTCCTCGCGATCTCCCTTTCCTGCCACAAACGTCACTTTTTGTGAGTTCGTGAGCTCACGTTGAAGGTCGGCGACAAACGTGTTCACGTTGATATGTTCATGGCTGCTATTCTGGATAGTCCCGACGACGATGACCGGCTGGCGATGTTTCGAACTGGAGAAGTTGTCGAGCCACTGATACCCCAGCGCTTCTTTGACCATTGACTCCGCGACCATCCTCGAATCGGTATCGTTCCAGCGGCCGCTCAGATCCGTGACGACTTCGGAGTCGACCCTGGTCACTTTTGTCTCCTGCGCACAGCCAGCCAGCAACACCACCGCCAATGTGAAGATGCCCATTCGTCCTCGATCCATCATGATCACGCGATACTTCCTCGCAGATGTGGTAATTGGCGGGCGGTCAGCATGAGATCTTACCGCAGCGCTCGTTTCTCTTCCTCTTTCTCAAGCCGCTCAAAAAGCCTATCCGCATTCTTTCTCACGTAATCACGAACCTGGGCGTTTAGTTCCTTTGCCTGCTCGAGATTATTCTTCATTTCCTCGAGATTCAGCTTGGCCAACACGTAGTAGGTGTTTGTTTTTTCATCCTTGTAGCGCTCGATAGGCTTCACACCGCTGAGGGTTGTAGTCGTGACCGTCTTAATGGCCCGCTCGACATTCTGCTCTTCCGTATTTTTGGTAAAGTCTCCGGCGGTCGTGGAGGCTGCATAGTCACGCATCAGGTAGCCGGTATAGGTTTCAAATGTCTTGGCGATTTCAGCTCTGGCGCGATTTTCAGCTGTGTCCCACGCCAATGGCTCATTCCGAACACCAGCCACTGCCCCGACGCCATAGAAACCCTTGCTATCTTTCTCGTTGAAGGCCCCCGATCCCTGCTTCACCCATTTCGGAGGGCCACCACAGGCAACGAGTCCGATCATTAGGGCAATCGCCACTCCTCCCCCGACCAGCCTCGACTTGAACCCCAGTACCCTATTCATGTGGAGCCTCCTTGGTGATGATCAGGACAGTGATCTCGCAATACGCCACCAGCCGCTGTCAGCGACTCAGATTCGTGAATTTATTCGAAATCATGCTAACATGCACCCCCAATCCAGTCAACGAACCGACGGACGATGGTCGGCTCTCTCATCGGTCCCTTCACGGAGGATACCCATGGCAGACGTGCAGATTGATGACGGCATCATTAAGATTCTAAGCTTGGAAGTTCAAGATCCCAAAGCAGCACAAGTCCTTGCCGCATATCCTCAAGTTCGTTGGGCAGAAATAACACGGAAAGCCGTCAAGATTGGGCTGGGGTATCTCAAGGGTGGCGAAAAACCATAGCAGGCTGCAGGAAAACAATCTTAGCGTGCGGATCTGTGGTAACCAGCATGTATGGCAGCAGCAGAGCCCTCTCGCAGGATGCTCAAAAAGGCCTTCCAGCAAGGCCGGAGCCGAAGAACAGGCCGCAGGCGTACCCTCAGGGGTACGTTGAGGACCTGTTCAAGGCGAGAACGAAGCTGGAGGACTTTTTCAGCATTCTGCTAGGGCTTCGCGGGTGTTGACTGTGCAACCGCAGCTCTGGCACGAGCATGATCCCCGCCAAGCTCTAGATAGCGCGTGAAGGCCTCGACCGATTTTGTCTTATCCTTCATTTCGTCGGCGTAGAGGGTGCCAAGGGAGAAATAGACGTCCACATAGTTGGGGTTGAGCTTCAGTGCCTCCCGCATGGCGCGCTCAGCCTCGACATACTGTCCCCGCTTTTCATAAATCAACCCAAGCGTATACGGAGAATCCGGATTTTCCGGCGCATACTGCATGGCCAGCTTTGCCGCCGACAATGCACTGTCAAGGTTCGGCAGCACTTCCAGCAGTACATAGCTCTTGAGCACGTAGGCTTCACCGAACGTGGAGTCGTATTCCAGCGCCCTGTTGAGCAACGCCAAAGCCTCCTCCGACGATTTTCCTGATTGGAGAAGCGCAAATGCCTGTTCATATCGCATCTTCGCAGCCCGCCGTCGTTCGGCCGGAGACTGGGGCATCGCTCCACTAAGAAAGGCGGCCTTCTGCCCCTCGATCAATACCGTATCTCCATCCCCTTCAAGCTGCACAAAAAGAGGATGCTGGACGTCCTTCGACCTTTCCTGGATTTGATGCTTTACATAGTCTCCGATCTCTGAAGCCATGAGCCAACCGTTTTTATTGCGATCCGCCAGGCCGTTCAACCCCTCGAGCAACACCTGCACAAAGAGACTCCTCCCGTTCTCCAGACTCAAGCGCTCACCCTTATCGCCCGCCGTTAATACTTGTACCGCTCGCCGCTCCGTATCATCTTCCGGAGCCAATCGTCCTTCGAGCGACAGTGGCTGAGCCGTACTCACCTCCCACCCGCGCACCGCAGTATTCAAGAAGAAGAGGGTGTGCTTAGACGCGCTACGCCGGCTGAACTCTTTGAGCTGTTCAAATGTCACCGATTTGGACAGGTTCCCTATCTGCGAATCCCAGGGAACAAGGTACCCCAGTTCCTTGCCGTCAAGATCCTGTGTCACACCGGCATGTCCGACAAAATAGAGTACGAGCCGATCATATCGACCGACCTTGCGGGGCAAAAAATCCGACAGTGTCTGTTGCAGGCGGCGAGCGCTCGCGTCCTTGTCGTAGAGTTCAATGACCTCGTCGAAGCCGAGTTGACGGAACGACTGAGCTACCGCTTTGGCATCCTCGATCGCGCCGGGAATTTTTGGAGCCAGGAGATAGTTCTCGACTCCGATAATAACGGCCCATGACTTGTAATACAGCCCTTCCGGCTTCCCCAGTTGTGCAGAGGCCGGGAGCGGACAGACCAGCCAGTATACAAGACAGGCAAAAAGTACGGGGCGGGCTTGTCGGAAAATGACCAGCAACAGCAAGTGGACCGGCTTCAGTGTGTGGGGCATACCGGATTTACCCTACTCGTGCGTCTGCGCGACTGTCAAGAAACAGCGGGCGGCTACCCTTCTTATGCATGGTTGAGTTCCCCCTCTCTCTCTAGCATAATGACCGGATCCTGCGTCGCTCACGAGCCGAAGGAGTTATTACGCCATGGCCGAGAACATCGAAACTCTTCTCAAGGAAAGCCGCCTGTATCATCCAAGCGCTCAGACCAAAGCTGCGGCGTATATTCAAGACTACGAGAGTGCCTACAAGAAATCGATTGCCGACCCTGACGGTTTCTGGAGCGACGTCGCCAAGGAGCTTGAGTGGTTCTCTCCCTGGAACAAAGTCCTGGAATGGAATTATCCCTGGGCCAAATGGTTTGTCGGCGCCACTTGCAATATTACCTATAACTGTCTGGACCGTCATGTCAAAACCTGGCGTAAGAACAAGGTCGCCGTGATCTGGGTCGGTGAGAACGATCAAGAGCGGGTCATCACCTACGCCGAGCTCTACCGACAGGTCAATCGCTGCGCAAACGCACTTAAACGGCTTGGGCTCATGAAGGGAGATCGAGTCACGATCTACCTTCCAAAAGTTCCAGAACAGATCGTCGCCATGCTCGCCTGTGCACGTATCGGTGTCATTCATAGCGTGGTCTATTCCGGATTCAGCGCCCCGGCTCTCGCAAGCCGCATTCAGGACGCCGAAGCCAAACTGGTCATTACAGCCGACGTCGGATTCGACCGGGGAAAGGTTCTCAATCTCAAGGCAGTGGTCGATCAAGCCGTGGCCAATTCCCCCACCGTCAACCGTGTCGTGGTCCTGCGCCGGCAGGCCCCAGGCGTCGCATTGTCCGCACCGAAGGAAATCGATTGGCACGACTGGCTGAAAGACGAGAAGGCGGTGTGCGAGGCCGAGCATTTGGACGCAGAGCATCCTCTGTACATCCTCTATACATCCGGCACCACGGGCAAACCCAAAGGCGTGGTCCATGTCCACGGCGGCTACATGGTCGGAACCTACATCACCACGAAATACGTTTTCGACCTTAAGGACAATGATGTCTACTTCTGCGTCGCCGATCCCGGCTGGGTTACCGGCCACAGTTATATTGTGTATGGCCCTCTCCTGAACGGCGCCACAATCCTCACAGCGGAGGGCAAGCCTGACTATCCGAATCCCGGGCGCTGGTGGGATCTCATCGAACGTTATGGGGTCTCGATTTTTTATACGACCCCCACTGCCATTCGCCTGCTGATGCGTTACGGAGAAGACTGGCCCAAGAAATACGATCTCTCCAGCCTCCGAATCCTGGGCAGCGTGGGTGAACCGATCAACCCGGAAGCCTGGGAATGGTTCCATCGTGCAGCCGGTGGAGACAAACCGATCATGGACACGTGGTGGCAAACTGAAACAGGTTCCATACTCGTTACACCTCTGCCGACGGTCCCCTTGAAGCCAGGGTCTGCAACCAGACCCTTCCTGGGTATCGAAGCTGACGTTGTCGACAGCGCTGGCAATAGCCTCCCCGCTAATGCCGGAGGCCTTGCCGTCATCAAAAAGCCCTGGCCCTCTATGATGCGGACTATCTACAAAGATCCCGACCGTTATAAGACTTATTGGAACACCATCCCGAACTGCTATACCGCCGGCGACATCTGTCACAAAGATGAAGACGGCTACATGTGGTTCATGGGCCGCGCCGACGACGTCATCAAGGTGGCCGGTAACAGACTCGGCACAGCGGAAGTGGAAAGCGCGCTGGTCAGTCACCACGCCGTGGCAGAAGCTGCGGTGATCGGCAAACCGCACAAACTTGTCGGTGAGTCCATCAAGGCCTTCATCATTTTGAAACAAGGGGAAGTCGAAACCCCTGAGCTCATCGAGTCGATCAAGGATCAAGTGAAGACGGAGTTGGGCAAAATCGCCGTGCCGTCAGAAATCGACATCGTCCCCTCGCTCCCCAAAACCAGATCCGGGAAAATTATGCGGCGAGTGCTCAAAGCCAAGGAACTCGGACAGGATCTTGGTGATCTCTCGACGATCGAAGATTGATTCAACCGGGTTCAAGATCGGCGATCAACGAACCATCTGCATGGGCCACAAGAGAATGGAGGCTGGTTATGAGTACGGCAGCAGGAATTAGAATCACCGTCGCAATTGGAGTCCTGGCCCTCTGCCTGGGCGCCATCAGCCCGGTCGGCACTTGGGCCGTCGAACCAGCCAGGCAGGAAAAGAAGGCAAAAAAGCCGGCTAAAGCCCCGACAACCGCGCCCGCCTCAAAAGCGACCTCACCAAAAGTGACTGCTCCAAAATTCGAATCGGCTGAAACTGCGGGAAAAGCGCCATCCTGTTTCGGTGAAGCGCCAATACTCGACAAAGTCACGCCGGACGAAGGGAAAGCCGGAGACAGAGTCACCATCACTGGAATCAACTTGGGCCAGGCAGCCTGTTTACAGGGCGTTTCCTTCGGTCCGGGCCACCCGGCTCAGTTCCAACAGACCAATAACGGCATCACGACAACCGTGCCAAGCGGAGGAAAGAAAGGCCTGGTCCTCCTCACCGTCACCACGGCTTCGGGTGAAAATTCAAAGGCGTTCCTTATAAAATAGAAATGAGCGGGTAGCTTGGTCGTCCTCCTGCTCGCGGAACGCGCACGATAAGAATGTGCTCGTTCGACGCGCGCGATGGAGGATCGATCAAGCTGCCCTTGAGAGGAAAATAAGGGAATAGAGAGAATGCGCCGTGAAGGACAACCTCGGCCAACTCATCTAAAGAAAGATATATACAAATTGGAAGGTGCTCGTGCAGCGCGCGGGGCGTAAACCAGGCGAACCAATCTACCTCAAGCGTCACATACTGGGTCTCATCCTTGCTGTGGTCATCCCGATTGTGCTGCCCCTCCTATATCACCACTACATAGGGCCGCTGAGCTTCACCACTCAACTTATTGCTGCCCTGATCATTGCTCTGATAGGAAGCCTCATCCTCTATTTCACCTACCGGGCCTCGGCTCGCAACGAGCCGTAAAACGGGCGACGTTTCACGTCTCACCTTTCACGCTCTTCACACTCGGATTCTGATGGACCCAGCTAAGAGGATTCGCTGCGTCGGCAAGGTAAGCCTGCCCGAATCCCAGAACCAGATGCGCGCCGTCTAGCCGAAGTTCCCAGAGCGAGAAGTCTGCGAAGCCAAACATCATGGCCGATTGGGGAAACCGAGCCAGATACCGCTCCTTCACTTCAGCGTAGTCCGGCGTGGTATCATTCACCATCGCGGCCTCGCCCTGAAGATTCATCCGCCGCAGGGCCAAAGGGTTCTTTCCCGGTCGATCAGGCTCCGAGACAAACAACCCCACGCGAGGGTCTCGCATTAGATGTTCGCTGTGCAACGCCAAGCGGCTCACATGAATATAGGCACGTGTCCAGTGTTCTCCAAAAACATAGGGCACATGCGACCCGAACGGCCTCCCGTCTCGAATCGTCAGCAGAACCCCCGTACGAACCTCCTCGGTCAAACCGATCCAAGCAGCCTGAACCTCCTCATTCGATAGAGCCTCAGACATCGCCATCGAAATACCTCCGTAGAATTGTTCCCTCCAAGCTTGCGTGTTTGTCCTTGTCTGGAACGGTACCCGTGTCAGGCCTGACTGCGGCCGTCGAACGAGCACATTCCGATCGTGCGCGTTCCGGGAGCAAAAGGCCGACACGGGCACCGTTACACCCCTTTCATCGTGGGGGCTCTGCGAGCAAGAAGAACGATCTGCCTACTCCCTCGCATCGTTCTGAGGCCGCGCGTTGCGCGAGCACAGGGGACTCACCGGGTCATCACCCCTACTGGGGGACTTTATCAACAGTGTGCTTGCAAGTATTCACGTGATGCCCTCATCTACGCCTCCTGCATGCGCATGAACTGACGCGCGGCGATCAGGTCCTGTCTGGTACAGAGTTGCTTCTCACGCAACAGATGCTCCAGCGCCGCAATCCTGGC
>JACAFD010000215.1 GCA_013388555.1 Nitrospirota bacterium
CTTTTTACTCTTCTGGGAAGCCGCAATGATTCCCATGTATTTCGTGATCGCGTTCTGGGGAGGACCCAAGCGGGTTCACGCGGCGATCAAGTTCCTCTTGTTCAGTGTGGGGGGGAGCTTGCTGCTGAGTCTCGGGATTGAGGCACTGCACCACTTCGGGCACACCTTCTACCTGCCGGATCTGATGCAGATGAAGTATGCGCCGAATGTTCAGCTCTTGATCTTTGTGCCGTTGTTCCTAGGATTCGCCATCAAGGTGCCCATGCTTCCCATTCATGGATGGATCGCCGACGCGCATGGAGAGGCGCCGGCTGTGGGGCACGTCATTCTTTCAGGGCTCCTGCTCAAGATGGGCGCCTACGGGTTGATCCGGTTCTGCGTCTCCATGCTTCCCGAAGCCTCGGCGTCGTTCGCCCCGCTCATCCAGGGGCTCTCCGTGCTGGCCATTCTCTACGGCGGAATTGTAGCCATGGCGCAAAGCGCGATCAAGCGATTCATCGCCTATTCCTCCGTCGCGCATATGGGGTTCATCACCCTGGGAATCTTTGGGTTGAACCAGCAATCGATACAGGGGGCCGTTTTTCAGATGGTCAGCCACGGTATGACCTTGGGGACCTTGTTCCTTGCAGCCGGGATGTTGTATGACCGCACGCATAACCCGATCATCAGAGCCTATGGAGGGCTGCAACAGGTGATGCCGAGGTTCGCGGCGCTCTTGACCATCTTCGTCATGGCATCCATCGGCTTGCCGGGGACGGGCAGCTTCATCGGGGAGTTCATGATCCTAGTCGGCACCTCCCATCACAGCTATCTCCTCGTCTTACTCGCGCTTATCGGGATCGTGGTGGGTGCTGTGTACATGCTCTGGATGTTTCAGCGTATGGTGCTGGGGCCCGTCACCCCGTACGTGTCCACCTTGCCGGACCTGACTCGCCGCGAGATGGTGGCCGTCATACCGATGGCGGTCGTCGTGCTTGCCATTGGCATCTACCCAAACATCCTGCTGGATCCGATACAGGCGAGCGTCGCCACACTTGTGCAGAACTTCGCGCAGATGCAGCCGCTCCGGATCGGGGCAGTGTTCACCGCGCCATGACCGTCCACGCGCGTCTCGTCATACGCCGGGTCCGTGCAACATCCAAGCGTTTCAGCAAGGTGGTACAGTCTCCATCGACCTTGATCAACAACGGTGTCTGAGAAAGGAGCAGGGTATGCGTGTGGTCGTGGCAGTCGATCGATCCGATCCGACATTCAAGCTGGTGCATGCGGTCACTCGACTCTACACCCCGGTTGAGCTCACGCTGGTGCATGCGATCGATCACGGGCTTGCGCGGTATCCTGATAAGGAGCCTATAGGTAGAGGAACGGCTCCAGAAGAGCTGCGTCCCCTGCTGGACTCCGGATACAAGTTCCTGGAGCAAGCGGCGAAATCTATCCCGCCTGAATTGAACCTCGTGGTCAAGCACGTGTGCGAGCTGGGGAACGCGGCGCGCGTGATCGTCAACACCGCGCAGATGGAGGCGGCTGACTTGATCGTCACCGGCTCGCGCGGGCTCAGTAGCGAAGAGAGAGAGTTCACCGTCGGCAGCGTGTCCGACCGGATCGCCAGCCATGCCCCCTGCTCGACGCTGGTCGTCAAACAGGTGCCGGATCAGATCCGTCGCGTGCTGGTCGCCGTGAATGGGATTGACGACGCTGCACAAATCCAACGCTGGCTCTTGGCCAACCCCTTTCACGACCCGGTCGAAACGACCGTGTTGCACGTGGTGCCGACGCTCAAGGCGTATCGCAACGATACCTCATTGGCCCATCATGATCGCTTTCATGAGAACTTGCATGAGGATTCGGTGAGGTGGGGACAACAACTGGTGGATAACGTCGCGGCCAAGCTCAGCGCTGCACCTGCCCAGGCCCCTGCCGGCGGGCGCTACAGGGCACATGGTCAAGTCTCCAGTGGTGATCCGCCTGAAGTCATCGTCGAGGAATCGGCCCGGCAGGACCTCGTGATTATGGCATCCCATGGCTTTCAGAGCGCGGTCCGGTTCATCTCCGGGAGCGTCGCTCAGAAAGTCCTCCACCGCGTCGCCGTTCCCGTCCTGATCATCGGATAAGAGGACGTAAGCGCAATAACGTAGAAGGAGCCAGTATGTCGTCAGAAAAGCCTGCAGCGAAAGTCCAGGATGCCGGTCCTATTCCTCTCGACTATCTTCCTGGGTTAAAGCAAAACGCCAAAACCGACGTGATGTCCGGTTTTATTCTGTTCCTGATCGCCCTGCCGTTGAGCCTGGGCATCGCAATCGCCTCGGGTGCGCCACCCATCGCCGGGGTGATTACCGGTTTCCTCGGCGGCATACTGGGCTCTCTGCTGGGTGGCTCTTTCATTACCATTAACGGCGCGGCAGCCGGCCTGATTGCCATCGTCTATGGCGCGGTGCAGGAGCTGGGCCTCATGCCGGACGGCACGGTGAATGTCGCGGCGGGCTTCCGGTACGCACTGGCCGTCGGTGTGGTCTGCGGCGGTTTCCAGATTCTCATGGGGCTGGCCAAATTGGGCAAGCTCACCAACATGTTTCCGTTGAATGTGGTGCACGGCATGTTGGCAGGGATCGGCATCATCATCATGTCCAAGCAGATTCATTCGCTGCTGGGCGTAACCTTCTCCGGCAAGATGATTCCTACAATCATGGCGATCCCCTCCAGCTTCGCCAACATGGTGCCCAGCGTGGCCCTGATTGGAGGGCTTAGCTTGGGAATCATGATCGTCTGGCCATATTTAGGGAAAATCGGCAAGCTCCTGCCGGCGCCGATGGCCGTCATCTTAGTCACCGTGCCCCTGGCGCAAATGCTCGACCTCGGCCCGCAGTTCCTGGTCAAGGTGCCCCTTGAATTCATGGCGTCCTTCCAGGGCCCTGATTGGGGGATGGTCGGCACCGGCGTGTTCTGGAAATTTGTCTTTACGTATACACTTGTTGCCAGCCTGGAATCACTGTTGACCGCAGCCGCGATGGACCAGATGGATCCGTGGAAGCGTCGCTCCAACATGAACAGGGAACTGCTCAGCAAGGGTGCAGCCAATTCGCTGTCCTCGTTTATCGGCGGCCTGCCGATGATCGCGGAAGTGGTGCGTAGCTCAGCCAACGTCATGAACGGCGCCCGCACCCGCTGGTCCAACTTCTTCCACGGACTGTTCCTGCTACTGTCCGTGGCGCTCATCCCTGGCGTCCTCAACATGATTCCGATGGCGGCGCTGGCCGGCATGCTGGTGTTCATCGGTTTCCGCCTGGCGCATCCGAAAGAGTTCATCCATGCCGCGCATATCGGCAAGGAAGAAGTGATCTATATGGTCATCACTGCCATTATTGTGGTGACGGAGGACCTGCTGTGGGGCGTGATTATCGGCTTTGTGATCGCAGTAGTGACCAATGCAGTACGCGGAGTCCGCTCACTGAAAGCCGATGCCATCGTGGAAGAGAGGAGTGACACCGTGGCCCTGAAGCTCAAGGGCGCGTTTGGCTTCATCAATTTCGTCTCGATGCGCGACCAGATGGACAAGCTCCCGCCAGGCAAGAAGCTGACGATCGACTACAGCGGTGTGACCTACATGGACCACACGGTCAATGAGCGTTTCCACCTATTCAATGGCGAATACGCCCTTACAGGGGGCAGTGTGACAACCATTGGCAAGGAGGGCCTCAAGGCCACCTCGCACAGCGACGTGTCGGCGCTGGTGCGAGGTTAACGAAGGAAATGACCGGAGAGTGAAGTCCAAATATCACGGTTGAGAGTCATGTTCCCTTTGGAAAGGCGCAGCTCCGGTTCTTCAGAATAAGGGGGAAGCAATGATGCGTATAGTAATTGGCGTGGGGTCGGCGAGAGAAACCTTTCCCGCGGTGAAACAAATCGACTTGCTCTATCGATTGGACGAAGTTGTTCTTGCACATGGGGCCAAGGTGGAAGCCACACAAGGATATGACGAACTCCGTGAGGCTGCAATGGAGTCTGGTCGCCGGCACATCGAAGAATGCCGCGCACTGCTCTCAACTGACATTCCTTCTATCCGTACGTTGTGCGACGTTCAGGATCCATCCTCCTTTATTCTCGACACCGCCGCCACGGTGAAAGCTGACGTCATCGTTATGGGCACTCGTGATTTGAACCGGCTGGCTGAGGTGTTTATCGGCAGCGTGTCGCACCGCGTCCTCGTCCATTCAACGGTGCCGACTTTAGTCGTGAAAGGAGCAGCTCGTCCGGTTTCCAAGGTCCTCATGGCTGTAGAAGGTCCCGACGATGCGGCCCGTTTACAGACGTGGCTGATGGCGCATCCCTTCAAGAATCCCGTTTCCCTCACGGTGCTCTCTGTCGTCTCTTCCCCTCCGGTAACCAGCGAGCACGGGATGCTCAGACAGGATCCTGCTTACGATGAACGTACCCTCCAGGCCAGACAGATTGTCAATGAGATAGTCAAGGCCTTGGATGGTCCAAACTTCACGGCCTCTGCAGATGTGCATGGGGGTGATCCCGCTGGAATTATTTGCGAAGTCGGAAAGGGCTACGACCTCATTGTGGTCAGCTCGCATGGACGAAAAGGAGTGCGTCGTTTCTTGCTGGGCAGCGTATCAGAGGATATTGTGCATCGGGCCGACCGCTCCGTCTTCGTCGTGCGTTGATTCGTAAGATATCCGTGTCAGGGGCCTCCTCGTGACGTCTCTCCGGAAAACGACGGCAGATTGAAACTGGAGTATGATACCGGCTTCGGCGGGTCCCGTACGAAAGGAGCGGACCCATGAAGCGGTTGAAATTCTCCGAGGAACAGATCGTATATGCCATCCGCCAAGCCGAATCTGGCACCCCAGTCGGTGACCTTTGCCGGCAGCTCGGCGTGAGCGACGCGACCTTCTACCCCTGGAAAAAGCAGTAC
>JACAFD010000190.1 GCA_013388555.1 Nitrospirota bacterium
CTCCTCGGCACGATCGAGATCGGACAGCCGGCATCGAATGTTGCCTGGGGTGAGGATGGCCGGACCCTCTTCATCACGGGTGGGACATCTGTCTATCGCCTCCGCTTGACGACAGGCGCTGCCCGGTACTAGCCTGCTGTAAGATGTTTTTCAGCCGGCCGACTCTTGTTTTGTAGGTGTTCTACCGAAGGAGTCGTATGGCCTCTCATCATCAGAGCGCTCCCCAACCACCGATCCAGGCAGAACAGGCGCGTCTTGAAGAGGATGCGCAGCGTCAGCGCCATTGGAAACGCTGGGGTCCCTATCTGAGCGAACGGGCTTGGGGAACCGTACGCGAGGACTATAGCCCCCACGGTACAGCCTGGGAAGCGTTTCCCCATGATCTGGCCAGATCCCGCGCCTACCGCTGGAACGAGGACGGTCTTGCCGGCATCTGCGATCGCCACCAATTGATCTGCTTCGCCATTGCTCTGTGGAACGGACGCGATCCTATTTTAAAGGAACGTTTGTTCGGCCTCACCGGCAACGAAGGCAATCACGGCGAAGATGTAAAGGAGTGCTATTTCTATCTCGATTCGACGCCGACGCATTCCTATATGCATTATCTCTACAAGTACCCGCAGGCGGCATTTCCCTACAGTGAGCTGGTTGAAGAGAATCGGCGTCGAGGGCGTCAAGATCCGGAGTTTGAGTTGGTCGATAGCGGTGTCTTCGATGAGAGCCGCTATTTCGACGTGTTTGTGGAGTATGCCAAGGCGACGCCGGAAGATCTGTGCATCCGTATCCAGGTCGTGAATCGTGGCCCGGAGCAGGCCGAATTGACCCTGCTTCCGATTCTCTGGTACCGCAACACCTGGTCCTGGGGGTCGGACATCCGGCGCCCCCGTTTCAAGCAGGGAGAGTCGATCGAGCAGATGGGCGTCATCGAGACGCGGCACGACTACTATGGGCTGCGCCGGTTACTCTGCGAGGGTGAGCCCACTCTGCTTTTTACAGAAAATGAGACCAACAGCCGCCGTCTGTATGGCGACCAGGAAGGTGCCCGCTACGTGAAGGACAGTTTTCATGATTATGTCGTGCGGGGCGAGAAAGGGGCGGTCAATCCGGATCACGTGGGCAGCAAAGCCGCGGCTCAGTATGTGTTCACGCTGGCGCCCGGGGCAACTAAGACAATCCGCCTGCGCTTTACCAACGAAGAGCAGATTCCGGAGTTTACCGAGCAGGACTTCGAGGCGGTCTTTACCGCGCGCATCCAGGAGGCAAATGAGTTCTATGCCAGTCTCGCGCCGGCCACGCTTTCTGAGGACGCGCGCCGAGTCCAACGCCAGGCGTTCGCCGGTCTGCTCTGGAGCAAGCAGTTCTATCATTATGATGTCAACCGATGGCTCAAGGGTGATCCGAGTATGCCGGAACCTCCGCATGAACGCCTCGGAGGCCGTAATGTCGACTGGACACACCTCTACAACGCCGATGTCATTTCCATGCCGGATAAATGGGAGTACCCCTGGTATGCGGCGTGGGACCTTGCCTTCCATTGCATCCCGCTGGCACTGGTCGATTCGACGTTCGCCAAGGAACAGCTGATCCTGATGTTGCGCGAATGGTACATGCATCCCAATGGACAGATTCCTGCCTACGAATGGGCATTAGGAGATGCGAACCCGCCGGTCCATGCCTGGGCAGCCTGGCGTATCTATAAAATCGACAAGAAACGAAAAGGCGCCGGCGATCGCATATTCCTTGAGCGGGTCTTTCACAAACTGCTGCTGAATTTCACCTGGTGGGTGAATCGGAAAGACGCCGAAGGCAAGAACATTTTTCAAGGAGGATTTCTCGGCCTCGACAACATCGGGGTGTTCGACCGGAGCCGGCCGCTGCCGACCGGCGGCCACATTGAACAATCGGACGCCACCAGCTGGATGGGCATGTATTGCCTTAACATGCTGACGATCGCGCTGGAGCTCGCCCGTGACAATCGGGCCTACGAAGACGTGGCCAGCAAATTCTTCGAACACTTCGTCTATATCTGCCGCGCCATGAACAATATCGGCGGGGAGAAGATCGAGTTGTGGAATCGCGAGGACGGCTTCTTCTACGATGTCTTGCACCTGCCGAATGGGGCAACGACCCATATGAAGGTCCGTTCGATGGTCGGGCTGATTCCTCTGTTCGCGGTAGAGACGCTCGACTCCGAGCTCGTTGACAGTCTGCCGCGTTTTAAGCACCGGATGCAGTGGTTTATCGAGAACCGGCCGGACTTTGCGCAGCACCTGGAGACGCAGTCCCACGATGGGGGCGTGCGGCGGTTTCTCTCGCTCGTGAATCGTGAGCGGTTGAAATCCGTGATGCGCTATATGTTGGATGAAGAGGAGTTCCTGTCTCCCTACGGCATCCGTGCGCTCTCGCGCTATCACAAAGATCATCCCTATGTGGTCTCGGTTATGGGTCTGGAGCATCGGGTGGACTATGAGCCGGCGGAATCCAGCACCGGCTTGTTCGGAGGTAATTCGAATTGGCGCGGACCGGTCTGGTTCCCGGTCAACTATCTCCTGATCGAGTCCTTGCAGAAGTTCCACTACTATCTTGGCGACCAGTACAAGGTGGAGTATCCAACCGGATCTGGCCGCCAATCTACGCTGTGGCAAGTGGCGGCTGAAATCTCACGCCGGTTGACCCACATCTTTCTCCGGAATGCCGAGGGTAAACGTCCGGTGTTCGGCGAAACGAACCGATTCCAGGACGACCCCCATTGGCGCAACAACCTCTTGTTCTATGAATATTTCCACGGGGACAACGGGACGGGCATCGGGGCAAGCCATCAGACCGGCTGGACCGGTCTGGTGGCAAAACTGATTCAGCAATCTGGGGAGTAAGATGCGTGAAGCGTCGTTCGTGAAACGTGAAGCGCAAACGGAACAGTAAGCTGGACTTTCTGAGACGAGATACGCTTCACGAGCGACGAGGGGCGTCCTGACGATGAAGGTTGACGTAACGACATGCCAAGATTTAGGCCGTGCCTTGAGTCTTGAATGGCTCGACACGAACGGGAGGGGGGATTTGCCTCTGGCATGACCGCGGAGCAAATACCCGCCGGTATCATGCGCTCTTGCTAAAGGTCGCGCCATGAGCGACTAGCACCACCGGTCCCTCTTTCATGTACTGGCCACGAGTGCTGAGAGCAATTCCTTCTTTTCAGGCTTGTCTGATTCGCACAGTTCGGTGTACCATTTCTCCGCGCATCGCCCTGCGAATTTCCCCCTCCAATGGGGAATGGGGTTTCTTACGGCTGCAGGCTAGAGTGAGTTCAAGGGAATCTTGAAGAGGTCTCGTATGACGTCCTTCGGACGAGCCATCCTCCCATTTGCGGTAGCGGCGCTCCTCACCGGATGCGTCGGCACCCGCATCGAGTACTTCACAGACACGACCTATACGCCACGAAGTCCCGCTGCTTCCGTCGATTGGCTCACGGGAGAGCCGACACGACCCCATGTGGAAGTGGCACGCATCACGGTGCGAAGTTCGAACTATGGGATCGAGGCACTTCGGAGCTCGATCCTGGACCGAGCCCGCGCGTTGGGGGCTGACGCGATCCTACCCGACGTGCCGGTGGTTGTAATGTCTCAGACGGGAAGCCCCTACTATGAGCCGGGATTGCTTGGTCCGGCCGGAGCGGCATTCGGTCTCTATGGGTACGGGTGGTACACGCCCTATAGCAGCAACCCGTATATTCTGACACAAGGTGCGACGGATCAGCCCCGCATCGAACAGGCTCTTTCAGGCATCGCTGTCCGGTTTGAAGATACTCCGCAGTAGCACATCCGGTCTTCTACACAGCACGCCATTAAGATCGACGATACAGTAGACCATTCGAGTAACCGGAGAGTGCGCTGTGTGCCTCATTGCCTTCAAGGGGGTTGCAGGCCGATTGGAAAACTGGCTGAATAGCCGTCGGCTGTTGGGGTTGCGGCCAGCAGGAGTTGAGCGCCGCCACGCCGGAAGATCCAATCCTGCTGGTTTCTCGTGGTGCGTGGTCCGCTTGTTGCGTAGGGTTGGGCAGTGTGGACGCGATCCGTCAGCTCATCGTCGAAGTACAGTTGCGACGTGAATGCAAAACTCCGCCGGGCCATCGGTGCAGTGCGAATCTTAAAGTGGATATGCACTGTACGGCCCGGATACCAGCCAGGGTATAGGGTGATGAATTGAACAGAGCCACGTGAGTCGGTGACCTGATAGCCACGCAAGAACTTCTGACCGGTGCTGTCGAAACCGGGGTCTTGCACATCCGAGTAGACGCCCATCGCATCGCAGTGCCAGATGTCCACCTGAGCGCCCGGTAGAGGCTGGCAGGTTCCATTGTTGATGCTGGAGACCAGGAACGTGAGGGCCAGCGGCGTCCCAACCTTCACTCGCCCGTTGGCCGGATCTGAGCGAATGTCGGAACGATTTAACCGCTCGTCGACGAAATACGGACCCTCGGTTTGCTCTGGTCGGACCACACAGGGGGGCTCAAGCGTACCTGCCGCAGCCTGCTTGGGTTTGAGCCCCCCGCTCATCAGCCAGGCCACGCCTGTAGCGCCAAGCAATGCCACAACCTCACGACGGGAAAGGAGCCGCCCTGTTGGCAGGTCGTCATGGGTCATTGGTTTTCTTTTCCCATCCAAGTATGCCGAGCGAACCGGCGCTGATTCTCTGGAATCGAACATCGCAGTCGTGATATCACTCCATCAGCAACATCGATAGCCCATCATACCGCGTGAACTGGTCGAGACACTATCCGATTGTACCGATTGTGCGGAAAAGTTGGAACGCTGAGGAGCACCCCATGTCTCTTTCCGACGAACATCTCGCTGAGCTTTCTGAGGCCAAGCGCCTCCTTGAGAATCCAGGCATCGCCGCGAAGCTCACCAACCTCGTAGGCAAGCCGATTGAGAAGGGTTTCGAACTCCTTCCTGACAACTGGAGCCGGCGCATTGGAGTGGCGACCAAGGACGCCTTAATATTCGCGATGAAAGGGGCGTTGCTCACCATGGACAGCCGGTCCTCGGAGGCCTATCCCCGCTGGCACAAGGCTGCAGCGGCCCTCAGCGGTGCGGCAGGAGGGGCCTTTGGCCTACCAGCCTTGGTTGCTGAGCTCTTGGTGTCCACGACCATCATGTGTCGTTCTATTGCGGATATCGCTCGTGCGAACGGCGAGTTACTTGACAGCCCGTCTACCCGCTTGGCTTGCATTGAGGTTTTTGCCCTTGGGGGAGTATCGAGGCTGGACGACGCAGCGGAGATCGGCTACTTCGCCGTCCGATCGTCGCTGAGTCGGGCCGTTTCTGAAGCAGCTGAGTACCTGGCTTCGCACACGTTGGCAGATGAAGGTGCCCCGGCTTTGGTTCGCCTCATTACAGCGATTGCTGCGCGCTTTCAGCTGCAGGTTTCGGAAAAGGCCGCAGCGCAGATGGTCCCCATCATTGGAGCTGCCGGTGGCGCCGTCATCAATCTCTTGTTCATCGACCACTTTCAGGATATGAGCCGGGGCCACTTCACCGTGCGGCGCCTTGAGCGCCATTATGGAACTGAAGCGGTGCGCAGGGCCTACGAGCGAATCTAACCCCTCGTTCAAGCGCCCACCACACAGTCCAGGAATGCCAGGGCCACCTCATCACTTGACAGGTCCCCCCGTGACATTCTAGCGTCCTGCACCCGCATGCGACTTCCCATCCTCGACATCCAACATGCCACAGTGTACCGGGGCGACACGTGCGTGTTTGAAGACCTGTCTTTCATGCTTGAGGAAGGGGCGCACACGGCCATCCTGGGCCCGAACGGGGCGGGGAAATCGACCATCCTCAAGTTGCTGGCCGGCGAGGCGCATCCGGTTCCCAATGATGCGACTCGAATCCGCCTGTTCGGCGAAGAGCGATGGAATGTGTGGGATGTCCGCAAACGTTTGGGGATGGTGTCCCATGATCTCCAACATCAATACATGGATCAAGTGACCGGGCTGAAAGTGATTCTGTCCGGTTTCCACGCGAGCATCGGGATCTATGGCCATCAAGATTATAGTTACGCGCAGCTTGCCCGGGCAGACGAGATGTTGAAGGAGATGGGTGTTGGTTGGTTGAGAGATAGACGATTCGGAGAGATGTCGACGGGCGAGCAGCGTCGATGCCTCCTCGGGCGCGCGTTAGTGCATGAACCGACGGCACTCGTGCTCGACGAACCGACGAGCGGACTGGATTTGACGGCGACGTTTCACTATCTGGATCTGACCCGAGCCCATATTCGGAAGGGGAAAACGCTGTTGCTGGTGACGCATCACATTCATGAGATTCCGCCGGAAGTAGAGCGCGTCGTCCTCTTGAAGCAGGGCAAGATTCTTCAGGACGGGGGAAAGCGCGCGGTCCTCACAGACGCCAACCTGAGTGCGTTGTTCGACTGTCCGGTGGCATTGGCGGAGACCAATGGGTGGTATCAAGCCTTTCCAGGATAGTGAAACCGCCTGCCGGTTTGATGAGAAGGTGAAGGCCCCCTGCTAGAGCCGGTTGCTCGCGAAAGTATCACAGGCTTTCGGATCACCGGTCTCTAACCCCTTTCGGAGCCACGTCATCCGCTGTTCGGAGGACCCGTGCGTCCAACTTTCCGGTTGGACATAGCCCTGTCCCATTTTTTGGAGCCGGTCGTCTCCGATCGCGGCAGCGGCTTTCAACCCTTCTTCAAAATCGCCCGGCTCAATGAGATTTCGCTCACGCTTGGCATGGTGACCCCATACACCGGCGAAACAATCGGCTTGCAGTTCCATTCGTACGGACAGGGCATTCCCCTCTCGTTCAGAGGCCTGATGCTGGAGCCTCCTGACCTTCTCCGCAATGCCCATCAAATTCTGCACGTGGTGGCCCACTTCATGCGCAATCACGTAGGCTTGGGCGAAGTCGCCGGGCGCTCCCAAGCGTCGTGCCATTTCGTTGAAAAATGACAGGTCGAGATAGACCTTGTGATCGCCGGGACAATAGAAGGGGCCGACGGCTGACGAGGTAGTGCCGCAGGCCGAATGGACGGCTCCGGTGAAAAGGACGAGTCGCGGGTCTTCATACTGCGGACCAAGGAGTTGCCGCCAGGTGGTTTCTGTGTCGGCGAGTACAATCGAGGCGAATTTCCCCAGTTGATCGTCCGGCGATCCGGTCGGTGCGGACTCGGGAGGTGCCGATGAGTCGGGTATCTCCTGCACGCCATTGAGCATGTTGAGGAGGGTCACTGGATTGATGCCGGTGAAATAGCTGACAGCGAGTAGGAGGATAATGCCGGCGATCCCAAGCTTTCCCCCTCCGACCCTGGCCGGTGCCATGCCGCGCCGGTCTTCGACGTTGTCGCTTTCTCGTTGGCCTTCCCAGCGCATGAAGATCTCCTGACGGAATGAGGCGACCGAGCAGGTGGACTAGCCTGGCTCTCTCTCCATAATCTGAATGAACCTGTCTGCTTCAGCGATGGAGCGGTTCATCTCTCGGACAAGCTGATCGACCTGGGCATCGACTTTCACCAGTTCTCCTTTCATGGCGGCCAGTGCGCGTGCGTTGAGGTTGTGTTTCAGGTAGAGCACGTGGTCGCGGAGTGGTCTCAAGACCGGATCGATACGCTGCTCAGCTCGCTTCATGGCGCCGAGCATGTCGTTGTAGCGGTTTTTCGTTTGGGAGAGCTTCGCTTCACTCTTCCGGCGCAAGTCTGCATTGGAGTATTGACCGAGTTCAGTCTTCCATTCCGCGAACAGCGAGTCGGCCACATTTTCGACTGCTTCGATGCGATTCCGCACCGTTTCGGCGCTGTCTTCGCTGCGTTGCAATTCGCTCTTGAGTTTCTTATATGTGGCTTCCAGGTCTCCGCCTTGATAGGTCACGACCTGTCCAAATTGATCCAACGCACTTTGAATGTCTTTCTTGGCGTCCGCTTGCGCGTCACGGGCTGACTTGACACGGCTGCTCAGGAGATCGCGTTTGGCGTAGCCCATCTTATCCATCGCGTTGATATAGGCTGTGTCACAAGCGGAAAAGGCAAATGGTATCGCGAGGAAAAGGATCATCAGCGTGAGTTTCACCATCGGCGCCTCAGTTGGGAGGGGGTTCAATTCCTACAACGTGGTCGTGATGTTCGTTCACCCGATGCATCATAGCCGAAGCTGGAATCAGGGGAAAGGCCCTGATCGATGTGGCCGGGATTGCACTGAGAGGCGGGATTGAAGAAGAAGGTGCCCACCCCAGGTGGGCACCTCCGGAAGGCAGCAGGCTATTTCGATGCAGCCGTATTAGCCTTGACTTGGCCGGCAATTTCTTTAAGGTCTTTCGGGTACAACACGATCTCAATTCGACGGTTGGAAGATCGCCCTACTTCGGAATCGTTCGGGGCGAGGGGGTGCGTGTCTGCGTAGCCAACGGCGGAAAGGTGTCGGCGGTCCACACCGCCCCGATCGATCAGGTGGCGCACCACAGTAGTGGCTCGCGCCGTCGAGAGCTCCCAGTTTGTCTTGAAGCGACTTTGTAACTTCGGACTAATGGGCACATTGTCGGTGTGGCCTTCGATCCGAATTTGTTTGTCTGTGATCTTGTTGAGCACGTCACCGACCTGTGTCAGGACCTCGACTCCGGCCGGCTTCACTTGAGCCTGACCTGAATCAAACAACACACGATCCACCATATTGATCGTCAGGCGGTCTTGTACCTGTTGGATCGTAATGTTGCCCTTCGCAATTTCATCCTGGAGTGACTTGGACAGTTCTTCCTGTGTGCGGGTCAGGCGAGCGATTTCTTCTTCTTTCGCCAATTTTGCCAGCCGTTCCTGCTCTAACGTCGCAGCCAGTTGCGATTGCTCCTGCCGCAGCTGCTCACGCTCCTTCGCGAGACGGGCGCCGTCGGCTTCGAGCTCGGCAGCCTGTTTCTGTAACTTGGCGATTTCTTCCTGCGCCGAGGCGCTTCCGCTCGTGAGCTTCCGTTCAAGATCCGTAATCTGACCCCGGACATTGCTGAGCTCGCTGTTCAGTTGCCCTCTCTCTTTTTCCAAGCCGGCCAGGCGGGACTGCAACTCGATTGAACGCGCGGCGAGCGCTTCGCGTTATTTGGCCAAGGAGGCTGCCTGCTGTTCGGCGGCTAATCGCTGAGTGGACTCTTGATCCAGATTCTTTTGGAGTCCCGCCAACTGCTGTTGCAGCTGTGCGGATGTTTTTTTGGATGCCTCGAGTTCGGCCAGCGTCTTTGTGTGGGTCTCGGTACTCACGCATCCCCCGACAGCCATCGCACAGAGTATGGCCAAGGCGTGGGCCCCGAATGGTTTGGTTCCATCAATCATGTTTCGTGGCATCGTCACATCCTCCTTTGCATGATGGTGAACAGGCCGACTCGTAAAGGAAGCAAGCTTGATGCCGACTGACTCAGACAGGGGTGTGAAGAGAATGGCTCATTTCTCAAGGAATTTTGTGGGGGATTGTCGGTTACTACCAGACGCACTGTAGGGGGTAGCCTACAGATCCGTTTAAACAACTGACCCTCGTCACGGAGGCGAGCCAGCGAGTTCATGTTGCCGGGATTATCAAAGGTGCGTTCATTCTATGTCCTCTGTTCCCCTGTCTCATGGCGATATCGTTGGGGAGTCTCCTGCGAGTCTAAAAGTGGAGAAGGCAATCGTCTATGCGAGCAGTAGTTCTAGTGATTGAACTTAAGGGTTTGAAAAGACATCCAGCCTGGAAACTGGCTCATAACACGCGTAGACTTGCACTGCGATCGATAGGTACCGAAAGCAATTCGAGGGGCGGAATGCATGGACTTTCTCATCCTATGAATCGAATGTCCGTTCCCGGCTATGTCGGTATCATCTGCGTGGTTGTGGCGCTCATGGGCTGCCAGTCCAGTGAGCTTCGCAAACAGAGCGGCCGAAGTTGTTCGGAGCTCGAGAAGGCTATCGACCTCGCGGAACGGATCGATACGCTCAATCTGCTCTCAGAGGCCTCCATGGCGCATTGCGACAACCTTGTTGTGACCTATGGATCTCAAGCGCGTTCTCAGTTCCGGCACAAAACGTTTTCGATCACACGGGAAACGATGAATGTGTTTGTGCCTGACGGTACCTTCATCGAATACGTTATGGAAAGTTACGAGCGGGGCTACCTCAGTATTCTTCTGGCAATAAGTTACATTCGACTGCACAAAGCCGAGGATGCCAAGGTTGAACTCAGAGATCTCGATCATGAGCTATTTGCACCGATCTACAACTTTGGAGAAGATCCGGTCAACCTTCTGCTCTCTGCCACATTGTGGGAACAGCTCGGAGACGTCCGCGAGGCTCGCGTCGACTGGTTGCGTCTCAGAGATTTTCAAATCTTTGCCATGCGGGACGATCCGGTCCTTCGCCGGTTTGCTGGAGAGCGGGTGAGTCAAATCGACAATGAGGAAGGGGCGAGCGCGGTGTGGCGTGTCTACCAGGTCGGACGGTTTCCTCAGATTGACTGGGATATGCAGTTCACCAATTCTACGAGCGGCTATTTTTCGATTACACCCAAGGAGCCGTTTATGACATCCTGTGCGTCGAGCACGGGTGTGCGGGTACCCACGCAAAGTTGATTCAGTAAGATCGTGATTCGCCACAGCCATGCGTACCATCCGCTTTTGAATGTGCAGACATGGATCCGATTGCCGTTCGGCATGACATACAGCCTGATTCCGTTGGCGGCAGGAGCTGGCGTCATGGTTGGAGGCTGCATGCTCGATGCGGCGGCCAATGGCAAGGGGGCGCTCTGCCAGATCTCGGTGGTGGGGGGAATGGCCCTGATGTGCACTGCACCAGCCGTGCTAGAGGGGGCTCTTCGACCGGACCTGCGGCAGTGGGAAGAGGTACCGGCAGCCGTCATAGTGACCAGAGCATCTGAGCAGGCTCTGGAGCCATGCATGACGAAACTTGGAGCTGATATTCGGCGACTTCTATAGTAGGCCTCGGCATCCATATTTTTCTCTCCACAAGCCACCATCGTCTTTTTGGTTTTCTAGCTCAGACGTACCCCTGATTGTCATATTCGCAGGCAACGGTCCGGTGTGCGCCTGATTGTTCTTACGTCCTCCCGGTCGGATTGTTTCCCGCCAAGATATGTTGCCGCACTGGCTGACCGCCAAGAAGTGTCCCTCCGTCTCGCCAAGGGGACGAGTGAAATGGTCGGCTGTATATTATTACGAAGTCGTTGCAAGTAACTGAAGTGAGCGCAGAATCACGTTCAAGTACCTGCCACGCTGCTTCTCACCTTTCTGCTACGGAGGGGGACGATGAGCTCTACAAGCAAACAGCCTTCCAGTCCGGAATCAGTCGATCGAAAACTGCTTCTGCTCCTGAAGCGAAAGGGGGCACAAACGATAGAAGCCCTCATTGGGCTGACAGGTGTCGGCTGGGAGCAGGTATTTTTTTCAGTGGATCGTCTCAGCCGGACGGGGAAAGTCTCCCTGACTCTCGTTCGACCCTGCGAATACCGGGTGTCGGTCGCGCAACCAGCTCGCTAACAGAGTCTGACTTCATCAGCAAGCGAAAGAAGTCGCGGTCGCGCTAAGCCCTGCCAGACCTCCGTCCTCGTCATTTTTATTCTGCGCCGGCTTGGGAGAGGAGCGAGGGGAGCAGCCAGACCATCCTTCTTGCTCGCCGAGGCCGCACGATCAGAAAGTTGGGAAGGACACCCACGTTGGTCCTGTGCTCCCGGAACGCGCGCCCTGAGAAGGGCCTCGTTCGACGGCCGCACCTAGACCAACATGGGTGCCATTCCAAGAGAGGAAAGACTGGCGAGCTTGGAAGGAACATTTGGAAGGATGCGAAGTGTCCGATGCGCGCAGTGAAGGACAGTCTGGCGACTCACTGCACTCCTGCCTTGCCGAGGTCCATCACATGTGTTACACTTCTTTTCGGACGTAAACCCTGAGGCGAGAACACCATGCCCACAACCAATCCTCGCGTCAACGTCGTCCTGGAAGAGCCGGTCTACGAAGGGCTCCGCCGGTGGGCGAAGCGAGATGGCGTCTCGTTGTCGCTGAAAGTGCGAGATCTCGTCAAAGATGCGCTGGAGGCAGAAGAGGACCGAGCGCTTGCCGACTTGGCGAAAGTTCGAGAGCAGACGCTCGACCGGACCAAGGCCCTGACGCATTCGCAAACGTGGGCACATCTCAAGCGATCTAGAGGTTAAGTGCCTTTCGAGCTTCGGTACCATCCCGCCATTGTCGACGATGACATCCCTCGTATTCCGCAAAATCTCCGTCGGAGAATAGCCGATGCCATCGAGTCACGGCTGACTCAAGCCCCGCACCAGTACGGGGCTCCTCTTCGCAAAACCTTGAAAGGCTACTGGAAGCTTCGTGTTGGGAACTATCGGGTCGTGTATAAGATCGAAGAGAATGAGGTGTGGATCCTAGGAATTCGGCATCGCAAAACAGTGTACGAAGACATCCTGCAAAGACGTAGTGAGCGGGGGTAGATATTTGCTCATGCCAGGCCTTGGGTTTTACCTTGCCTACCGATTTTCCGCACAGAACCAGCCGTAGCTACCATATAATAGTTCTTCCACGCTCCCTTTTTTCCCCCTTTCGGAACGGCACTCATGCTTGGTTCGACTGCGGCCGTCGAGCGAGTGCTTTCTAGCAATGCTCCTTCCAAGCTTGCTCGTATACGTTCTCTCCAGGGGTGGCTTCCAGTGATCCTCCACTGCGCATGTCCAAAGAGGAGAGCCCGCGACCGTGCGCAGTGTTAGCACAGGAGATCCTCGGGCGCCATCTCCTCCTCGGCTCCAAACATCTGCTCAAGGGAGTGGTCGAGGTTGCCCTTGACTGCGCGCGTCGAACGAGAACTTTCTGAATGTGCGCGTTCTGCGAGCAAGAAGGATGGTTGCCTACCCTCGTCATCTCTTTGCTTCCGGCGGCGGCCAGTTCATCTCCGTATGTCTGCCGCAATAGAAACACAAGAGGCGGTAGCGGCCTTTGCGTCGGGGATTGGGCAACGAAATAAACGTGATGGGGGTGTCATCGAAAGGGCAGGTGGGCTGCTCGTGGAGGAGATGCATTTCGGCCATCATGGTGATTGAGGCGACATCCCACGGTGGAGTGGTTTGCTCTGTGCCCGAGATCTTCTCCTTCACATGGCAGCGTTCACACTGCGCGTCATAGTCCTTGACGCGCCCATTGTGCGGAGTGTGATCGGCGACATCCATCGCCCCACCGCACCCGGGCTGGGCACAGGTCAGATGTTCGTGCTGTAGAGCCTGGACAAACCGGCCATGTGCAGTTCGTTCCTCTTCTGATTTCATAAGACCTCCCTCTTATTTCTCCCTTCTTTCCCTCTTGTTTGTCATTACAAGGAGGTTGGACGGCCTTGGCTCCACTGCGCGCGTCCAACGAGGGCCTTCCGAGGCCGCGCGTTGCGCGAGCAAAGAGCCGAGGTTGTCTAGCCTTCTCACACCCCCCATGCCCCGCTAACCTGAATATTTGCTCCATTGACATAACGGGCCTCATCGCTAAGGAGATAGCGAACCGCTGCCACAGTATCGTCGATGGTGCCGATGTAGCCTGCAGGGATGCGTTTAGTCACGCCGGCCAACTCTTCGGGCGGCGCACTGCCTGAATCGATGAAGCCGGGCGAAACCGCATTGACGGTAATGCCATGGGGTGCCAGGAGTTTGGCCAGTGTACGAGTCAGAATCAAGACCCCGGCCTTCGCGATGTAATGGGCTGTGACGTCCGGTTGGGAAATCATGTGGTCGGCATTGGCCATGCTGAAATTGATGATGCGGCCGGTTTTACGCGTTTTCATGCCTGGTGCGACAGCCTGCGCAAGATAGAAAATCGGGTGGAGGTTGCCGGCGAACATCTCGTTCCAGCCTTCGACGGTTTCCTCGAAGAGATTGATCCGATGGTAGGGGCCTGCTCCATTGATCAGGGCATCGATCTTCCCCCACTGTTGTTCCACCTGTGATATCAAATTCTTGGCGGCCACCGGATTTGATACGTCGCATCTGATAGCCAAAGCCTGCCCGCCTCGTTCTGTGATCGAGAGGGATGTCTTCTTGGCCTCAGGTTCGCTGGTCCGGTAGCAGATGGCAATTTTCCAACGTTGTGCCGCGAGGTCGAGGGCAATTCCACGCCCGATGCCTTTCGCTCCGCCTGTGATGAGCGCCACTCGTTCTGTCATATGCGACCCCTTCCGTAGCCGGCGTTACCGGCCCGCATCTTATCGAGTCTTGAGTCTGGTTGCGAGCAGTTGCAAAGTACCAGCTGTTCGCAAGGAGAAGCTCCGGTCTTGTTTAGGTTTCTTATTGTCCTCCCGGCATTCTGCAATAAGAGTCTGTAAGTCGGCGATCCTATCCACGTCGCGCCAGGTGGCGGTAAGTCCGACGGACAAACCCAGCGTCTTGGCCTGCTGTTGTGTGACGGCGAGGACTTGATCTGTGGACCAGGGTATCCCGGCAAAGAGTTGTTCTGAAGGCGCTGTGAGGCCGATGAGGTAGTAGCCGCCATCCAGAGCGGGCCCCAAGACCAGGTCGGAACGGCTGAGGATTGCGAACGCTTCTTGATATACCGTGAGAGGCAAAGTCGGGACATCGGTCCCCACGATGACCACCTGCTTGTAACCTTTGGCGAACAAGTCGGCGAAGGTGCGGTGCATTCGCTGCCCCAGATCCTTTCCGATTTGATCCAACAAGCGGACTCCGTGCCGTTCTTCCATAATTCTAAAAAACACGTGCTCGGAGAAAGGCGCGCAGGCCAAGTACCGCTGGAAGGGGAGCTGAAACTTTGCAACAGCGAGTTTGGTCCGTTCGAGCATGTCGAGAACAAAGCTGCCGTGCAGGGTAGCTGCCTCTTCGGGTGTCAGCGGCGGGCAGAGCCGTGTTTTCACATCGCCCGGGATGGGCGCCTTGGCGAAGATCACGAGGGCCGCGTGAGGCGTGAGGCGTGACGCGTTAGGCGACGAGGAGGAAAGTGACCCTGTAACACTCGGTGTTTTCTGTTCAGGTTTCACTATGCCTTACCCTTTAGGCCTGAATCCTGCCCAACTAGCGGATCGTGCCGTAGTAACTCTTGAGGCGGTGCGGGCTGACCCCGATCCAATACAGGAATCGTAGTGCCCACATCAAGAGGATTGTCCGCAATGGTCCATGCCGCTCCCCGCGACGGAAGGAGGTCGTTACGGTCGTAGCGAGGGCCGCCGTGGTTCCTGTTCGTTTGAGCCTGCCTGAAAAATCGATATCCTCCATCAGCGGTATATCGGCGAACCCCCCGATCTGTTCGAAGACGTGACGACGCACGAACAGAGCTTGATCGCCGGTGGCGATCCTGGTCAGTCTTGATCGCCAATTCATCATCCTGCTGATGATGCTTCCCCACATCGATGGGCGATCGAATCGGACATCGAACCATCCACCCACCGTCCGGTGGTCGGCCAGCGCCATTTCGATCATCGCCTTAGCATCGTCAGGAAGCTGCGTGTCGGCATGGAGAAACAATAAGACTTCTCCGTGACTGGCCTTTGCGCCCTCGTTCATCTGTCGGGCTCGCCCGCAGGGAGCGGCCAGCCATTGAACAGGGCTGAGCGCTGATGACCGAGTCCTGAGCCGATATGATTCAAGGAGTGCGGGAGTCTCATCGGTACTTCCGCCATCCACCACGATGAGTTCACCGAATCCGAGGGAGACGGTGTGAGTAAGTGTGACGATGATGGTCTGTTCTTCGTTCAACGTAGGGATGATCACGGAAATGTGCAACGCCATGACGCACGAGGTGTAAGAGGTGTAATTGGTTTGTTTGGTCTGTTTGGTTTGCCTGGTTTTTTTGTGACGAAACAAACCAAATGAACCACATCAACCAGTTAAACAAAAAAACCGGACAGACCGGGCTCGGGCTAGGTAGGTTTTTTCGGTTCGTTGAACATAAAGTACATGACCACCACCACGGTGCCCCAAAACACGACTTGTTTATGCCAGAAAAGGACTTCCCCGTAATGAAAGA
>JACAFD010000224.1 GCA_013388555.1 Nitrospirota bacterium
AAAAAACTTGAACATCGAGTATTACCCTCCTTCCTCCGGCTCTGCCAAGAGCTTCCTGTAACTTTAAGACATCGGTTGAAATCATTGCTGAAAGACGGTCAAGTCAACAAGCACCTTAAGCCTCTGACCGTCTTCAACGGGAAATATTTGTGCCTTTTCCTGACGCTCGACCAAGGAGATAATGCCCTCATTCGAAGGCCTGCAGTAACCCCAGGCCTTCTTAAAACCGCGTTTCGCCGCTGCTTTCCAGATCAGCTGCAACATCTTCGCACCAATTCCCTTTCCCTGCCAAGCATCGACTATCGTGACGAACACCTCCGCTTCGATAAGGTCTGGATCGCCGAAGTAGCGTGCCATACCGACGATTTCTCCTGTCCCTTGCAGGCTGGTCACTGCTAACAGGACCATGTCCCTGTCATAGTCTATCTGCGTCAATCGAGCGATAAACTGGTCATCGAAATCTTGATAAGGACGAACCAGTTTCCCACTGCGGCTACTTTCCGAGAGAGCAACAACAAATCCAGTCAACCAGGGAGCGTCTTCAGGCCGGACGGGACGGATGAGCACGCGCTTTCCTTCGCGACTGACAATTTCTTCTTCATACTCTTCGGGATAGGTGCTCAACGCCATGTGCCAGGGAGCAGGTCTGGCGGGAGGCCCGATAACGACCCGGGCATCCAAGGCATAGGCCGTGCGGTCGCTAATGAGAAGGGGGTTGATGTCCAACTCTTGAATCTCGGGAAAATCGGATACAAGCCGGCCCAGGCGAATCAGGATTTCTTCGAGCAATTCGATGTTTACTCCCGGTTGGCCACGAAAGCCTTTAAGCAACTGGAAAACTTTCGTTTCCTCGATCATCCTGCCGGCTAACAAACGATTGAGTGGCGGTAGGCCTACTGCACGGTCCTTGATGATTTCCGTCATCACTCCACCCATTCCGAAGACGATTACGGGGCCGAAATCAGGATCGAATTTACTTCCAAGAATGACCTCATAGCCTTTGTCCCTAACCATTTTCTGGATGGTGACCCCGCCGAAATGATCCTCTGGAGCGTGGAGCTCAACGGCTTCCTTAATCTGATTGAATGCGTCGATGACATCGTCGGCGTTGCGTAGGTCCAGCCGGATGCCTCCGACATCAGATTTGTGGGTGATAGTGTGCGAGTGGATCTTGGCAACCACTGGGTAGCCGATTTTTCGCGCCAATTGTACAGCGCGGATGGGATCTTCCGCGACATAGGTTTCGTTAGCCGGAATACCGTAGGCAGAGAGCAATTGCTTGGATTCGTATTCGGTGAGCAGGTGGCGCTGAGAACCAAGGGGACCATCAACTATCGCTCTGCCTGCTTCCCGGTCGACCTTGACAGCAGTTCTGGTGGGTCTGGGTACTTCGGTCAGCATCTCGAGACCGCGCTGATACTCATAGAGGTAATGAAACGAACGGATAGCCGAATCAGGGGATGCGAATGTCGGAAAGCCGTTCTGGCTGAGCACGTTTCGGCCAGCCTTGGCTTGCTCGCCCCCAGGCAGCACGACAAATATGGGTTTGTCTGTGACTGTCCTCTCGCGGACCAGCAGTTCGGCAAATTCGGCTGGAGGCATTAACCCGTTGGGGATAAAGATAACGGAAATGGCATCGATTTCCTCAGCCTGGGCACAAATGGAGATCAACTTGGGCATATCAGCAAAGTTCATGGCTCCGGTGACGTCGATGGGATTGGTATGGCTCCAAACTGGCGGACAGTACTGGTTGAGGGCCTTAATGGTCTCAGACCTGAGTATTGCAGGCTGCAGTCCATATTCGGACAGATAGTCAGCCGCCATCACCCCCAGCCCCCCGGCTACAGTTATGATGGCCATATTCGACCCTCGGGGCGGAGTCTGCTTGGCCAGCAGGTCCGCACAATTGAAAACGTCCTCAAGCATATTCACGCGGATGATTCCGGCCCGTTTGAACGCCGCGTCATAGACCATGTCTTCACCAGCCAGGGCTCCCGTATGGGATTGGGCGGCCGCCGCGCCTGCCTGTGATCGCCCGCTCTTCAATACAATAATGGGTTTGATTCGACTCACGGCCCGCGCAGCACTCAAAAACTTCCTAGTGTTGCTTATGCCTTCAACATAAAGTATGATACTCCCCACATCCGGGTCGTTGCCGAAGTAATCGATCAAATCCGCAAAATCCACATCTATCATCGAGCCTACGGAGACAAAGTGACTGAATCCGATACGTTCGCCGAGACCGTAATCAAGAACGGTGGAACACATAGCTCCGCTTTGAGACGCAAAGGCAACTCGCCCCTGATGGGGCATTCCCTGAAAAAAGCTGGCGTTCAAATCAACGGCACCGACGGAGATCCCCATGCAATTCGGTCCCACTAACCGAATCCGGCCTTTGCGGGCTGCAGCCCGGATCTGTTCCTCTATAAGTGCACCCTCCTCCCCGATCTCTTTCCCGCCGGCTGCAAAAATAATCGCCGCACCGATGCCGACGGAAGCACACTCCTCAAGAACGGTTGGTACCGAAGCAATGGCCGTGCAAATTACAACCAGATCAATGGGGTTTTGTACTTTAGTCACTGATGGAAAGGCGGCGATCCCCATGATCTGCTCGCGTTTAGGATTGATAGGATAGATTGGCCCCTGGAATCCACCCGCTATCAGATTTTCCATAACGGTACAGGCAACTGTTCCGGAGCGATCTGAAGCCCCGAGCACAGCCACGGATTCGGGATGAAATAACTTATTGAGATTGTACTGGCTCACTGTTTTCCTCCATCAATTAGAATACACTTTTGTGTTCATAGCTTTCTGCCATCCCTTAGAGTAGGGCGTCTAAAAGTAGCCTTTGAGGCCTGATATTTTTGCTCGGAATTTGGGTCTCGTACTGGTGCCACACCTTGAACATTGTCTGTCTTGAACGAGCACGGTTCGCGCTGCTAAACCCTCCAGCAGGGTCAGGCAGTCAACCGCAGAATCATCGAAGGTTATGGTGGACACGATAGATCTAATATATACGGCAGCCTGGATTTTAGGCAACAAAAATCCGGGAGTGCGTATGATGATCAAGCACCATGTACAGATCGGCGGCATCAGCGGCCCATCTTGCCAAGACTCTGCGTTATTTTTCGTAGGCTCAGGACTGTCTTGTGAGGAACCGATAGACGGCTGGCTTACATTTTCATGCTGACGCATTGATGTTGGTTTTCTTGTGATCTCAGTGATCACGCCGAAAATCAAAAAGAAACCGAATGAAAGACTTATGTAAATGAAAAAGACGCGAGGACGAGTAGGGTTCTTGATAAACCCGAACATGACCATTCTGGGAAAAAACAAGCCGACAAGTGCCATGAGAATGCATAGCAAATGCCCCTGGAACCGGGCTTCTTGAACACAGGTTTGATTCTGACCGGGAAGCCGG
>JACAFD010000257.1 GCA_013388555.1 Nitrospirota bacterium
CATGAAGGCGGTCCCTTTATATGTATCGGGAGTGGTCAGTGCGCTGATCGGCATCGGGGCCCTGGTTGCCGGGGGTTGTGCCAACGATCAGCAGGCGAAGGGGCATGAACTCTACAACCACTATTGCTCGCACTGTCACGGCGAGAGTGGACGCCAGAACGAAGGGTATAATTGGTCCTCTATGCCGGATCCGAAGCCCAAAGACCTCACGAATAAAGCAGAGATGAGCACGCTCAAGGACAAGGACATCTTCGAGACGATTTACCGGGATATGAAAGATACCGGTGAAGGGGGCGACGAGATCGGTGATGACGAATTCGGCGTGCCTACCATGCCGACGTTCAAGTACACCCTGTCGGAAGACGAGATTTGGGCGATTGTCGGCTATGTCCGGGGCCTCCACGGCACGAAATTGGAGTTCAAGGTCGAAGAGAGAAAGAAACAGTTGGCTGACGCACTCACGGCGGCTCAAGCCAATTTGGACCAGGCGACGAAGGCCTACGAGGAGGCTGAAAAGCTCGCAAACGAAGAGGCCGAGAAGAAGAACGTCGATGTCGATGATGCGGCTTATGCCAAGGAATTGGCTGCCATGGCTCAGGCGAAAAAGGATCGTGATGCGGCCCAGAACGCGGTCAATAATTTTTCGTCCAGGCCGGGAAAAGGCCAGAGTGTCGCCAGGCCTGATCTCACCGTGAAGCCGGCAGAGATTCCAAAGTTGGTGGAGATCGGCAAGCGGTATTATGAGGACAAGTATGGCTGCAACGGCTGCCATGCCATCGGCGGTGAGGGGGGGAAGGTCGGGCCGGCGCTCGATCGAGCAGGGTTCAGATTGAATGCGACCTGGGTCTATCGGTGGCTGAAGAACCCACAGGCGATGGATGCAGAGACCAGGATGCCGGCGCTCGGGCTCAGCGATGCCGATGCCAGGGCCGTGACGATGTACCTCACTACGTTGCGCGCACCCGCAAATCCAGAGGGTTCGACCAACAAGCCGGAAGAGCCTTTACCCGTCAGCAAGCCGGGGAGCTGATCTCACAGTAGAAATCCCGCGACCATTCCTAAGAAGACGGCGGCTCCTACCCACACATGTTGCTGAAACATGTGGAAAGCGGTGGGAGTCGACACAGCCTGCCTGAGCTGCAGAGCTTGTCTCAGACACCACCAGCCGATGGCGGCGAGTACTCCATAATAGATCCAGCCGATGTCGGCAAGCCAGCCGGCGAGTCCCAGCAGGAACAGCATTGCACAAAAGACTGTCCCGACGGCGATCCACGTCGATGAACCGAACAACAGCGCCGAAGACTTCACCCCGATCCGGCGATCATCCTCCCGATCTTGCAATGCGTAAATCGTGTCATATCCGATCGCCCAGCAGATTGTGGCAGCGAAGAGGCACCAGGCTGGCGCTTCGATAGCCCCCCGCGAGGCGGTCCAGGCCATGATTGTGCCCCAGCCGAAGGCGATCCCCAAAATGGCTTGCGGAATGTGGATGACGCGTTTCGCGAAGGGGTAAAGGGCAGCCAAGAGGATGGCGATTGGACTCAAGAGGATCGTGAAGGGGTCAAGGGATAACACAAGTATTCCGGCCAGCAAGAGAAAGACGCTGACGACCAGGAGGGCATGTGTGACGCTGAGTTCACCCGAGGCCAGTGGACGGACCCTTGTGCGGGTCACATGCCGATCGAAGGAGCGGTCTGCAAAATCGTTCATGACGACTCCCGCGCTACGCATCACAAAGGATCCGGCGGCAAAGATCGCGAACAGGCGAAGCGGAGGCATTCCGCGAGCGGCCAGGACCAGGGACCATAGAGTCGGGAGCATGAGCAGCCAGGTTCCAGTCTGGTTTTGGAGACGAATGAGTCGGCTGACAGCCGACCAGGAGAGGCGAGGCGGCAACGGAGCTCCCGGTTCCGGCGAAGACGATTCCGTCATGGGGGCCAACTTAGCCGAGGGGTGTGGGGCTGTCAACGATGCGACGCAGCGTGCGGAGCGGGAACCGCGAGACTTGCGAGAAAGGCGCGACTTGAAGTTCGAAGTTCTGAGTTCGAAAGTCCAAAATCCTCGAATTTGTGACCTCGACCCCTCGCGTCTCGCCAGTCCCGCAAATCTCACTCGTCGCGCGCGGCTCAGCCGCTGGGTTGTGCTCATTGGGTGCTTTTCTGTATAAGAATGCTTGTGCAGGTCATTGATTCAGCGCGCTCGTCCCTCCTGTTTCGTGCGGCCTCAGGGGTTGTCGCGGGGCTGTGTATTGCGATGGTGACAGGCTGCTCGCTCTTCTCGAGTCGAGACGGCGCGACCGTCAGATACGATCTTCCCCTGACGGTCCAACTTCGATCCGATCCAAGTATCGCCCGGGCGCAGCTCACCTATCAGGACGCCTGCGGTCAAGGACAAATCCTGCCGATCGGCGCTCCATTACACGATCTACTTGAGCGAAAGACAGGCCGTGTCTTTGAAAAGGTCCTACCGGGTGAGGCAGGATCCTCATCGGTTCCTGATGGCTATGTCGATGCATCGTTGGGACCGGCCTCTGTCGATCTAGCAATCCCCCGCAAGGCCAACAAGAGCTATCCAGCCATGGTCACTGTGGGATTGGACTTTGCCTATAGGGCTGTCGATGGGAAGGTCCTCTACAGCAAGAAAATTCAAAGCGTTGGCCGTGGAGAGGTGGATGTCACCGAAGCGTCCTGTGAGGTGAAGGGTCTTGATAGGATTGCCCAAGAGGCCATCGGTTATGTGACAGATGGTATGGCCGCATATCTCGGGACAGCCGGCAAGATTGTCGATGCTGCGCAA
The DNA here is from genome assembly GCA_013388555.1 of Nitrospirota bacterium. GTDB lineage: Bacteria > Nitrospirota > Nitrospiria > Nitrospirales > Nitrospiraceae > Palsa-1315. Next base: position 2,797 of record JACAFD010000257.1, read on the forward strand.
GCGCGCAAGGCCGGTGGCCCCCAGGCAACGCCGGCAATTGCACCGCAGCCTGCGATACCAGGCCCTGCTTCGTCCCCGGTGGACGAACCGGCTTCGGTGATATTCCGGGCGATCGTCCGTACCGGGAATCACAATCAGGTGCTGCAGGCCGGTGAAGCTGTCGCGATCGAATTTGAAGTCAAGAACGAGGGGCCGGGAACCGCACGGGCCGTCGAATTGTCGGTAGCTGCTATCCCGCCCTTGATCGAGCGGATTCCCGAGATGGTATCCGTCGGCGACCTCCAGCCTGGCCAGGTAAAACACGTGATGTTGGACGGTAAGGTTGGTACGGTGAAAGATGTCGTGTCGGCGGAGTTGACGTTGACCCTGCGTGCCGGGTCTCCATCGGTCCAGCTCCCCTCCCCCAAGAAGTTTCTGCTGGCGATGAAGCCTGGGTCTGCGACCGAGATTGCGGCGTTACCGGTCGATGTCGATCAGTTACCGAAGCGAACCAGCTTGCTCAAACAGCCGAAGGCGGTCGGCATCGTCATCGGCGTGGGGCAGTTTCGAGAAAGCGGCATTGCCCGGGTGAAGTATGCAGCACGAGACGCAGAAGCTATGGCTACGTACCTCAAGACGATTGGAGGAATCCCTTCCGAGCGCGTGCGCACCCTCGTTGATACCCATGCTTTCAAGGCCGACCTGGCTGAGTCGTTGGAAGAGTGGCTGCCCAAGCAGGTAGATCACACCACGGTGGTCTATATCTCATTCACAGGCCGCGGTGTGGTTGAAGCCACCACCGGCGCAGTGTCGGTGATGCTGTTCGACAGTACCGCCACGTCCGCCTCGCGACTCTATTCGCTTCGCCGGCTGCAGGATTCCCTGGCATCATTGCCGATCCAGCGGGCCGTCGTGATGCTCGATCTCTCACTGGAATGGGCGCCTGGCAAGGAGCCAACAGAAGGTGCTGCACCCTTGTGGAGGCAGGAAAAGAACGGGAAAGAGAAGATCATGTGGATGATCGGCAACCGGGGAGTCCGGGATGCCCCTAGTTATGACCAGGGACGGCATGGATTGTTTACCTATCACTTGCTCAAAGGCCTGGGTGGTGCGGCAGATCTGGATAAGAATGGGACCATTCTTGCTGGAGAACTGTGCACCTATACCAAGTGGCAAGTGCTCAAGGTGGCTCATGAGCAGTATGGCAACGGGCAGGAGCCCCTCTGCCTCCCGGAGCCAGGCCAGGGAGCCTCTGTCAGGCTGCAGCCCGTCGCCTGGTTCAAATAACAGGCATTGAATGTGGCCGGCTGGTTAGTCAACGAGCAGTCGGGCAGCGAAGGCCTGGTTGATCGTCTCGTCCGCCGTTGAACGAAAAACTCCTTGAGGCGGAGAAAAAACCAGTGTAAGTTGTGAAATCTTGCGCCAGGGCCGGCGTAGCTCAGTTGGTAGAGCAGCGGTTTCGTAAACCGCAGGTCGTCCGTTCAATCCGGATCGCCGGCTCCACAATCTTCCATCTGTCCTCATTGTGGATTCCGTGGATAACTCGCCACTGCTTACCACGTGCAAAATTCATGGCCATATCAAGCCGATCAAGCACCACCGGTCCTTGCATAGAAGCTCGTAGTTCAGGTCTGTAATCCAAAAATGATAATGTCCGCTTTCACCACGGAGGAAATGTCCTCTTAGGTGGGAGACTGTCGGCTCTCTCACAAGGAGGGGCAGGCGCACCGGCAGATCCCGGAGGCGGTCAAGACCACGGTGCTGACGCTGTACGCGAAACAGTACGGGGACTTTGGCCCGACGTTGGCGGCGGAGAAGCTGGCCGAGCGGCACGCGATAGCGGTACTCTAAATTGGTTGACACTAAATTTGTTTGTGGTGGTCTTTGAAGATCTCGGTCACATCGGTCTATCATGCCTGGGTTGGTGATGAGCGATATCATTGTCACCTTGGGCACAAGGTACAAGGTCATAGCTAGCCGGGAACTGCGCTTGGCGGGCACGCAGGAGGAAAAGACTTTGCGGCGTCACAACAAGACTTTCCTCATCGTCGTGTTCTCTTGCCTATTCCTCCCTGGCTCCCCTTCTGGTGTGC
>JACAFD010000303.1 GCA_013388555.1 Nitrospirota bacterium
AATTTCAGAGTAAATTCTCGTCGTGTCCTCACGGTCTGTCCTTTCTGTTCAATTAAACATTCAAATTCATCATTCAACATTGCTTCTAAGCCAGCCAGTCTTTTCACGTTCATTAAACATTCCTCATTGAGCATTCAACATTTCTTTAAGGGTCTTGTATGATACGCCGCGTTCGTGAATTGGAGGAGGCATGATGGCTGCAAATTCTGGCTTTCCATTGTCTCTAGATGTGAGAGGTTATCCAGTGCTTGTACTCGGGGGCGATGAAGAAGCGGCGGAAAAGACCGAGCGATTGTTGGAGGCCGGGGCGAAAGTGACTGTTGTGGCACCGGCGTTACATGACAGGCTGAAAAGTTTGGCTGCGTCGGCAAAAGTTCTGCATCGTGGGCGCCACTTCCGCGATAGCGATTTAGAAAGCGCGATTCTGGTGTTGAATATGGTTCGTGGGGACCGGGATTTTTCTCGCGCACTATTCGCGAAGGCGCGCGAGAAGAAAGTCTTACTGTGGTCAGTTGATCAGCCGGAGGCTTCGACGGTTACAATGCCGGCGGTCGTGGCGTGCGGCCATTTACGTGTGGCCATCAGCACGAGCGGGGTCGCACCGGCCTTGTCAGGCTTCATGAAGGAAGATCTGGAGAAAATCTTCGGCGAGGAGTTTGCTGCCTTTGTTGACTGGCTCGGCCAGCTCCGTGAGCATGCGAAGGCCAATGAGCCGGATTTCGAAAAGCGCCGGGCGTTGTTGCGTGAAGCCCTGGACGGGTTTCGCTTGTTGGGCAAGGTCCAGTATCCGAAGGTCTGGCTGGATGAGCGGGCCGCAGCGGCGTCAGGCGTGAAGGGTAAGGCGTAAACGGTGAGGCGTGAGGGGTCAAGGGTGAGGCGATAGAGGAAGGAGTCGCGATGGTCTTATTAGAATTCAGTATGTCGCCGTTGGGCAAGGGCGAGAGTGTCAGCAAGTATGTGGCCCGTTCGCTCGATATTATTGATAAGAGTGGTATGGACTATCGGTTGAATCCGATGGGGACGGTGCTTGAAGGGGAGTGGGATGAGGTGTTTTCGGTGGTCAAGAAGTGTTATGAGCGGATGAAGAAAGATTGCAATCGTATTTCCTGCACGATTAAAGTCGACTATCGAAAGGGCCACGCAGGGCGTTTACAGAGCAAGGTTGTGAGCGTCGAGAGGAAACTCAAGCGATCGATTAAGCATTAGCTGTAAGTGCCACGGTCCCACCACGAGCCTCCTGCTGGGGGCTCCTCCTTAACCCCTACTATCCAATTGGGGAACTGACACCATATTTTCCGGTGCCTTCCCTCGCCTCCGAAGCGTTGGGTTGGCAATAGGGCAGCGTTGCGTTGGGTGGCAATGCTTCCATGTGATGCTATGTATCGTCGCAATTAGTTAGCTACAAGAATAGTTAATATTCTTATTTACAAACACAGGGTACCTATGTATACTTTGCGCCCTCACGAGGTTTGCCTGTTCGTTCGATTCAACAAGTCTCCCGATTGTTTGTGCGAAAGCGGCGGTGACAAGAGGACAGATGTCGGGAACTTCGCCGATCAAAGGATGGTAATAATCAAGAGCGGTATATGACCATCAGCATCGCGGACGAATCCAATATCACCACGCGGTCTGGTCAGGAGCTTTTCCCGAAGGATCGCACAATCCTTGAGCGGGAAGTGATGGAATTTCGTCCATTCGGATTAGACGAGCAGGGACAGACAATCAGAGATATGAGCGGGATGAGTATCAGAGCGGTCGTCGTCTACCTCGAGAGTTCACAGACTCGTGAGCGGGGGCCTTCAGTCGGGAGTCAGGCCGTGGAAGATCTGTGCCAACTGTTGAATCAGCGGATCAAAGATCCGGTCTATCACGTGACGCCGGAATTTCTGAAAAATGCGTGGAACAGCTACTCCTATGAGTTCACGGTCTACCTGTATGAATTCTGTGAGTGCATGTCCGGCGATCCTCGGTTTCTGTATCGGGGTGGAATGGAGAAGGCGTCTTCGATCATGCAGGTCCTGGCCAGACCATTCTCACTCTCTCAAATCTACGGCATGTTTCCCTATTTCGGGAACAAGTTCGCGTCCGGTTCGATTGAATTTCGAGTGGTTGAAGTAACGTCGACTTCCGCGACCTTGGCAATGAAGTTTTCCGAACGCACGCTTCGTCAGTTTGGCCCCTACCGAAGACGGTGTGCTCAGATGGTGTGTCAGGCTGCTCAGGGCATTATGGCGGCGGTACCGGTCCGAGTCCACGGGCTGCCACCAGCCACGCTGACGGAAATGTCCTGCATTGCGCATGATGACGAGTGGTGCCAATGGTCCATTCGATGGCAGCCGGAGGGCCAGGTCACCTGGCGTTCGAGGGTTTGGCACATGGTGGCAGGATCGGTTCGACCGTCCGTTTCCCATTTGCGCGGATCCGAAGAAGCGACCTCATCCACAGGGATGGTCGACAATCGAGCGGCGATGGTGGCGCCAATCGAACCGGTAGCCAGCATCGCACCATCACAGTGGTACGTGACGTGGTCGTTCTGGGGAGCGCTAGCCGGCCTGACCCTAGCCCTGGGGCTTCGTGCGATGAATCCATCGGCAAGCGTGAGTGAAGCCGTGCTTCTCGGATTGATGCCTGTGCTTGCCGCAAGAATGCTGATCAATCGGCATCTACGCTTGGAGAGCCGGCGACGCGAGTCATTGATTCAGGAGCAGATCAGGTCTGTGGAATCACGGCATGAAGAACTACGGGAAGCGTATTTAGAACAGGAACAAACACGCGTCGAACTGCGCCGAAAGGTGGTCCAGCTGACAGCCCTCCATCGAGCCGGACTATTGTTTAGCTCGACGCTGGATCGAGAGGCTTTGATGCAGAAAGTGTTGGAAACGTTGACCAGCGATCTGCAGTACGATCGAGCAATGATTTCATTCTACGATCCGATCCGTCGGGTTGTGATGGATACGCGGGTGCTCGGCGTGCCCCCTGAGATCCAGGCGTTTGCTCGCGCTCGTGAGATTCCCGTCACCGATCCCACGAGCCCAGAGGGTGTCGTGCTGCTTCAGGGTCAGCCCTTGCTGGTTGGAGACGTGCAGTCAGTGTGGGATCGCATCCATCCGTTGAATCGACAGTTCGCCCTGCTGACGCAGACCAAGTCGTGGGTTGCCGTTCCGTTGAAAGTCAAAGACCGGATTCTGGGAAGCCTGACGGTTGATCGGATACGGGCGCACAGTCTGACGCAGGATGATCTTGAGTTGATGATGACGGTTGCCCATCAAGTTGCGATTGCGCTGGATAACGCCTCCGCTTATGAACTGATTGAAGATCTGAACGTAGGGCTCGAAGTCAAAGTGCGCGAACGCACGGCTGAGTTGGAGCAGGCAGATCGTTTGCGTTCGCAATTCCTCTCGCACGTCTCACATGAGCTCAAGACGCCGTTGACCTCTATCAAAGGATTCCTGCAGAACCTGCTCGATGGATTGACGGGGCCGCTCAATGAGAAGCAGCAGCGCTATTTGACACGGATGCTGGAGAATTCCGACCGGTTGATTCGCATGATCGACGCGTTGTTGGATCGTACGACGATTCAATCCGGGAGGTTGGATCTCGTTCCTGTCGAGATCGAGCTGGGGGCTTGTGTGGCGGAGGCTGTCGAGCAATTGCGATTGTTGGCTCAGGCCAAACAGCAGACATTGGAGGCGGTTGTGTCTTCTGTCCCGCTGATGGTCTGGGCGGATCGCGATCGTCTGATCCAGATCGTCACGAACTTGCTCCAGAATGCGGTGAAGTTTACTCCGGATGGTGGCCGCATCATGGTGACGGTGAGGAAGGAGAATCAGACGCTGGCGGGGGTTTCCGTGCTTGATACAGGGCCAGGCATTCCCTCAGAGTTCCTTGATCAGATATTCGATCCATTCTTTCGCGTCAAACAGGTCCGGAGCGGAACGAAAGGACTTGGCTTGGGCCTGTCGATCGTGCGGACGTTGGTAGAGTTACAAGGGGGAACGATCACCGCGCGGAGTGAACCGGGGCATGGCGCGGAACTGTCTTTCACAATTCCGCTACTTCCCACGATGGCAAATCCGCGCAGCGATGTATCGAATGAAGCGCCTTGCATACTGGTTGTCGAGGATGATCCGGATATTCGGCAACTCTTGCAAGATCGTTTCCGAGCTATGGGTTATCGAGCCCAGTTGGTAGTCGATGGAGTCCGAGCGGTGGAGGTCATGAGGGCTGAGAGGTTCGGGGGGATGATTCTGGACATTGGCATTCCCGCTATGGACGGGATGGAAGTGTTGCGGGAAATTCGAAAATGGGATCAGCAGATCCCAATCGTGGTTGTCACAGCATCGGGCTCCAAAGAATCGGCGGTTCGTGCGATCGGTATGGGTGCGCAGGCCTACATGCTGAAGCCTTTTGATGTCGAAGAACTGCAGCGCGTTGTGGACTATTGGTTTCGGCCTCTTGAGCGGCCATCATCCGAGTTAGTAGGGAGTCGAGTCTATCCTGGCACGTGAGAAGAGGGGGCCAAGGAATGAGAGTCTGGGGCCGATGTTGCTGTGGGGCCTGGTCGGTTCGTTGGATCTGGAGATCGTGGATCTGTCCGATAAGCCTGTGGTTGGCTTGCGCACCTGGGATGGCCTCGGCACAGGTACCTCGGATTCAAGGGCAAGGAGCTGCCGCATCCGCAATGGGCAATGCATTTGCTGCCCAAGCCGACGATCCCTCCGCGCTGCACTACAACCCAGCTGGCATGACTCAGTTACAGGGGCTTCAGTTCATGGCAGGTGGGTTGATTTCCGGCGGGTCAACAGACTTCACCAGTCCAGCAGGGGTGACGGCACGCGGCGATCGTGATGGGACTGTGGCCTGGCCTCCTCCCGTGCATGCATACGTCACAGCGAATTTGAAGGGTCTCCGGCTGACAGCCTTGGGTGACCTATCTCTTGGAATCGGCCTGACGGTGCCCTTCGGCTCACTGACCCGCTGGCCAAGCGATGGGCCGTTCAGGACAGCCACAACGTTTAGCGCACTACCGCTGCTGGATATCAAACCGACCCTTGCCTACAAGGTATCGGAGAATTTTTCTCTGGGGCTGGGGGCGGACATCTATACATTCAGCGGGCTCGCCGGCGAAGGCCACGTCGAGAGGCAATCGGTCTGGCCAGGGGGGCTCGGGATTCCAGCCGGATCGAGGGTAGAGTTATACGGCAAGGACACGGCGGCTGGATTCAATGCCAGCTTACTCTATACGGCCTTGCGTAATTCGGATGGGAAGCCAGTGGCGAACATCGGTATCGTGTATCGCAGTCAAGCGACTCTGCATTTGAACGGTGCGTTATTGGCCGATGGAGCCAACGTGTCGGATGCCAGCGCCACCTTGGTTCTACCGCAAATCATGACAGGAGCGATTGCGGTCTGGCCTGTGCGGACGAGTGAGCGCGAATGGAAAGTAGAGATGGACATAGACTACGTGGGGTGGAAGTCTGTGAGGAATCTCAATGTCACATTGGAGAATGGTACAACGATCATGCAGCCGCAGAATTGGCGTAGCACCTATGCGATGATGGTAGGAACCGAATATAAGTGGCTGGCGCTTGAGTCGCTCCCGCACTGGGTCGTGGCGTTGCGGGCCGGCTACACCAATCAGCAGAATCAGATGCCCGATTTCAGCTATGACCCTGGGATTCCTTCTGCGGACCTCCACGTTGTAGGGGGAGGGGTCGGACTATTGTGCAAGGCGCAGGGATCGTTTCTTGGCCTGATGCGCTGTGGAGATTTCGGCGTGGGCTGGCTCACGCCAAATTCAGTTGGAGTTGATCTCTCGTTTCAAGCCGGATTTTACGAGGACCGTACAGTCTCCGGCAATCGCAATCCGACCGTCGATGGGATCTACAGAACGACCCTGTATAACGGTAGTGTGTCGATTCGAATGGTTTATTAGCAGGGTGCTGAAAACATCAGCCAGCGTAAGAAGACCGTTATTGGGCTTATCTCGCTTGTTTGGTTCACCAGGTGAACCAAACAAGCGGATAAACAAAACAAACCAGTTTGAGCATCCTGCGAGTTACCGTGAGGCTATTCGTGGTCCCGCTCGTCTCGCGCAGCAGTTTCATAAATCCGTGGAACACGGGGACCTATCCCGCAGAGGATTTCATAGGGGATCGTGTCGATCCAGTCGGCGACTTCATCAGCCCAGATCGATTCCCCTCCCTGTTGCCCGATCAGCGTGACGATCTCACCCACTCGCACTGGTCCAAGGTCGGTGACGTCGATCATGATCATATCCATACACACCAGACCAATGATCGGGGCTCGGCGCCCTTGGATCAAGACCGATCCTCGATAGGAGAGCCGTCGGCTGTAGCCGTCGGCATAGCCGATCGGCAGCACCGCGATACGTGTCGGTCGCTGAGCAACGAATGTCCTGTTGTAGCTGACTGTTCCCCCTGAAGGAATGCTCCGCAGCTGGACGATTGTGCTCTGAAGTGAGAGGACTGGTTTGAGATTGGGAGCGGAGATCGAGGGCGGCAAGGTGTGGTATCCGTAGAGCATGAGGCCGGGGCGCACGAGAGAAAAGTGGGCGTCAGGGAATCTGACGATTGCGGCACTATTAGCCGTGTGCAGGAATGGGATAGTGAGACCATGTTGTCGGGCCTGCTCCAGCATGGAACGGAATATGCCAAGTTGTCGTTCTGTGAAGGCACTATCCGTTCCGTCTGCGTCGGCAAGATGTGTCATCAGGCCTTCGATTTGGAGGGGGTTTCGAAGGATCGGGTCGTCGAGGAGGGAGAGCAGTTCTTCCGGAGAAAACCCCAACCGCCCCATCCCGGTTTCGACTTTGAGGTGAATAGGATAGGGGGCTGGCTGCGAACGAGCGGCCTTGGCCAATGTGGGAAGGATGTGGCCATCGCTGATGACCGGGGTCAACTGGTGAGCGAGCAGGTCGGGCACCTGATCCTCAAGAAGCGCCCCCAAAACTACAATAGAGGCTGAGAGACCGGCATGGCGGAGCGCGATACCTTCGTCGAGCGAGGCTACGGCAAACCGCTTGATCCCTTGGCGGGCAAGCGCATGAGCGGTCTCTACGGCTCCATGTCCATACGCATTGGCCTTGACGATTGCCATGATGTCACAGGTCGGTGACAGGCATCGCTTGATTTGCGAGAGATTATAGGCAAGTGCCGCGAGATCGATAGTGGCGTAGGTAGGTAACAAGGTAGAAATCGAGGTCACACTTCCATAATTTCTTGTTCTTTTTTCTTTACCACGTCGTCGATTTTTTGAACGTATTGATCAGTCAGTTTCTGGGTGTCAGCTTCGGCCTTTCGTAGCTCGTCTTCGGTTAACTTCGCATCCTTTTGCAGTTTCTTCAACTCTTCGTTCGCATCCCGGCGAAATCCGCGCACGACCACCTTCGTGTCTTCACCGTGTTTCTTGCAGATCTTACTCAGATCCTTCCGGCGTTCTTCTGTGAGCGGTGGGAGGGGAATGCGAATGATCTTCCCATCGTTGGACGGTGTGACGCCGAGGCCCGACCCCGCCAGGGATTTCTCGATTTCCTTGATCAGGCTCGGTTCCCACGGCTGGATCGTGATGAGGCGGGCCTCGGGGGTTGAAATATTGGCCACCTGTTTCAGCGGGGTCATCGTACCGTAATAGTCGACCCGAACGCCGTCGAAGAGGGCGACTGAGGCTCGCCCTGTCCTTAGGCCGGCCAGATCTCGCTTGAGATGTTCTAGCGCGGACTCCATCTTTTCCGTGACTTTTTGGTGTATGGCTGCAGGGTTGGACATGAGAGACTCTCCAGAAAGTTAGCGGCGATCGGGGGTGACAAGGGTGCCGATCGTCTCGCCGGTGGCAACGCGTGTGAAATTGCCTTGTTCCTTCAGGTTGAACACAATAAGCGGAAGGTTGTTATCCATGCAGAGGCTGATGGCCGTGGCATCCATAACTTTCAGGTTCTGATTCAAAATCGAGAGAAAGGAGATCGTCTGATATTTCTTGGCAGAGGGGTTCTTCACAGGGTCGGCGTCATAGATGCCGTCGACTTTGGTTCCTTTCATGATGACTTGGGCGCCGATCTCCATCGCCCTGAGCGCTGCGGCGGTATCGGTCGAGAAGTAGGGATTCCCCGTGCCGCCGGCGAAGATGACCACGCGTTTTTTCTCAAGGTGGCGAATGGCTCGTCGGCGGATGTATCCCTCTGCCAACTGGCGCATTTCGATCGCGGACTGGACCCTCGTGATAACGCCGGTGCGTTCGAGCGCATTTTGCAGAGCCAAGGCATTGAGCACGGTCGCAAGCATCCCCATGTAGTCGGCGGAGGCGCGTTCCATGCCGGAGGCACTGGCAGCAATGCCGCGGAAGATATTGCCGCCGCCGATGACCACGGCGACTTCGATGTCAAGAGCCACGACGGCGGCTATTTCAGAGGCGAGGCCTTCAAGGATGGAGGGTTGGATACCATAGCCCTGCTCACCGGCTAACATCTCTCCGCTCACTTTGAGGAGAATGCGCCGATAGTTGGCAGGGTTCATGTTTCGCCTAATTGGTACCGGGTGAAGCGACGGATGTTCATGTTCTCGCCGATAATGGCGATCTTTTGTGCGAGGAGGTCCTTGATAGTGACGGCTGGGTCCTTGATGAAGAATTGCTCGATCAAGCAGGATTCCTGGAAGAATTTCTCTAACTTGCCTTCCACGATCTTCGGCCATGCGGCAGGGGGCTTGAGCATGGCTTGGGCCTGACCCTCATAAATCGATCGTTCCTTTTCGATGACCGAGGCGGGGATATCCTCCCGTCTGACATAGGAAGGCTTCCCGGCAGCCACCTGGAGAGCCAGGTCGTTCACGAACGACTTAAACGCTTCATTTCGGGCGACAAAGTCGGTTTCACAGTTGACTTCAATGAGCACACCGATTTTCCCGCCCATGTGGATATAGGCGTGTACGAGGCCTTGGTTCGTCTCACGGCCTGATTTTTTGAGCGCAGCGGCCAACCCCTTTTGGCGCAGGTAATCGACGGCTTTCTCAATATCGTCGTTATTCTCAGTGAGGGCTTTCTGGCAATCGAGGATTCCGGCGCCAGTCCTTTCTCTTAATTCTTTGACAAGCTGACTTGATCCAGCCATACGTGACAGTCCTTCTCGCTAAACAGTGAGTGTAGTCGTTGATACATGTGCTGGGCGTTATGAGGCCGGAGCGCTCGCGAAGCTAACAGGTGTGGCCTTGTCTCCTACAGCCGGCACTGGTTTGAATTCCGCTTCTTCACGCTGTGTCCGCAAGTGGGCGCCTTCAATACAGGCGTCGGCAATGCGAGACGTGATGAGCTTGATGGAACGGATGGCGTCGTCGTTTCCAGGAATCGGGTAGGTGATGTGATCTGGTTCGCAATTCGAGTCCAGGATCGCGATCACGGGGATCTCCAGCCGACGGGCTTCCTGTACAGCTATATGCTCGATGCGTGTGTCGAGCACGAATACGGCTCCTGGAACCCCCCGCATATCCTTGATGCCGCTTAAATACTTTTGGAGCTTCACGATCTCCTTCTGCATCTTCATGACTTCTTTTTTCTTGAGCCCGTAGTGGCTGGGATCTGCCAGCTTGGCCTCCAGTTTTTTCATTTTATCGATACTCTTCCGGATGGTCTGAAAGTTCGTCAACATCCCGCCGAGCCAGCGTTGGTTGACGAAGAACATATTGGCGCGCAAGGCTTCTTCTTGAAGGATTTCAGCCGCCTGCCGTTTTGTCCCGACAAACAGGACCGATTGGCCTGCGGCAACGGTGTCCCGGACGAAGGCATAGGCTTGCTCCATTCGAGCCAGTGTTTGTTGAAGATCGATGATATAGATGCCGTTGCGCTCTCCAAAGAGGAATTTTTTCATCTTCGGGTTCCACCGATTCGTCTGATGCCCGAAATGGACACCCGCTTCTAACAATTCCTTGATCGAAACCACTCCCATGCCTTCACCTCCTCTCAAGACTTGCAGATCACCTACATGGCGCAGGCGAGGGGGTTCACCCCTTACTCTCAAGTCGAGCGACGTCCGTGACGTCGGTATGAATTTGATACTGTTCCTCCCCGTACCAAATTGTACGAGGGGAAGGTCATCTCCTAGGGCTATAACCGTGGCACGCTAGCATGGGAACGGTTAGTTTGGCAAGGCCAGGCCATCCCTTTCACGGCTGGTCAGGGCTATCTGCGTTGTTGATGGCCCCCTGGTCGTGGGTGAGGGGCAGGCGGGGGGTAATGGCGGCTAGCGGGGCCGCAGGTGACGAGGATTATACCGGCCAACAGCTGCTCGGCCGATTTGGTCGAGGGCCTAGCCGTTCCATTGTCCTATCGATTGGGTATGCTGAGGCCTGAGGCGACCTGGTCACACGTCTCTCATCCCTTACTGGGTGAGCCATGTTGTACTTTGACCAGCGTGGCGATGACCTTTGTGATGTGCTTGGCTTCCTTGGGCTGAGAAGTGTCGAAGTCCACTCCGAACTCAGATCCCTTGACCCATTTCACAATGGCGTGATCGATCAGCAATGGCTCCGAGTCTCCCGGCACAAAAATTTGCAAATTGAGCGACATTCCAACGGAGACCGGCTGATTCCCGGTAATGTAACTTCCGGTCAAAGAAAGATCTTTGATGATTCCTTCGCCGGCAATCCCTTCGCGAAGATAGCGCACCGGCACCAATCTCTTGAGCCGGCTATTCTTCCGCATGACAAACCCAGCCATTGCTTATCCTTTCACATTGGATCAGTCTTGCTCATCCACTCTTGCTCTTATACTATACGGCTGAAAGAGTGCCTAGGTAATTCTAGTTTCCTTGCCGGTCTTCGTGTCAGCTGTACCTAGTCGGCTGCGACTTCGGCATCCGATTCTGACTCGGCAGGGACGCGCAATTCAGTTTACTGGGATTGGGGAATCGGTGAAAGAGACGATGAGGGAGCCAAGAGGAGGGGCTATGATTCTATCGACAACACCGAGCATTGATGGAAAGAAAGCGGTCAAATATTTGGGATTGGTCTCCGGGGATGCCATTCTCGGGGCAAACATCTTTCGGGATTTCTTCGCCTCGATTCGCGATATCGTGGGAGGCCGATCGGCAGCATATGAAGCCGAACTGCGCAAGGCCAAAGACATTGCACTTGGTGAGATGCGCGAGCAGGCTCGTCATCTGGGTGCCAACGCCATTGTCGGCATCGATATCGACTATGAAACGATCGGCGCAAGCAGCAGTATGTTGATGGTCAGCGCCAGCGGCACAGCGGTGGTCCTGGAGCCGGAGTAAGAACATGCCTCGCCTGCCTGAAGCAGAGTAGCGTGGACCCGGCCGTCAACTGGCCCACTTGCCTGTTCCTGCCCAGAGAGTACCTCGGACGACCTGTTGCGCAGGCCGGTCCGAGCCTCTGATCCTTTCTCGCAGGACCGAATCAATTTCCTCTTCAGAACAAGTCAGCCGGGCGATTATTTCTGGCCAATCTTCACCAGCCCCACGCAGCCCAAATACAACGCGAGTGACCCGATCATCGCGGGCCAGAAGCCGAACTGGGGAACTCCCGCGATCATAGAAACGACATAGGCAATCCAGGGGGGGCGAACCACAGCAAGTTTTTTGCGTAGCTCACGATTGCTTCGTTGCCGCCGTTCAGATAGATCAGCACGAACGTGGCGCCGGTGATGGCGGGAAAGGTGCTGGCAAAGGCGGCAAGAAACGATTTGCCATGAGATCCGAAGTAGGTGGATAGGCTCACGATCGTCCCGCCCAGCAGAAAGTACAGGGCATACTTCACGAAGTCGTTCACTGTAGTGTCCTCCTCAGATTCCTTGAAACGCATCCATCGCTTCCCGCTCCAACACGTCACCCTGACCGGTATATCGTGGAGAGAAGTGAAACACAACGAGGTCGCGAACCTGGGCCTTGCGAGCCATGAGTCCGGCTTGCCTTGCGGTCAGATGGTAGCGGTCGCGGGCCTTTTCGGCATCGATATCCAGATACGGGGATTCACAATAGAAGAGATCCGCACCCTGGGCGAGTGATACGATCTTTGCTTCATTCTCTTCGTCGTATCGCGCGTCAACGACGTAGGTGAGCTTTTGTCCGCGGGAGATGGTGAGAAACCGTTCCCTCACATCTCCTAAAACGAATTCGCGCTCGTGCCGGCGATGCTCATCGTAGAGCGTGGCCATAAAGTGGAAGGTGTCCGGCTGGCCCTGCCAGATATACTGCTTCACGTCTTTGAGCCATGCGCCGATAGGCAGGCCGGCCTCATGTAGTTTCTGCTTGTTGACGTTGATGTGGAACTGCTCTTGAAGGGAATAGGCGAACGAGGGGATACGATGATTCAAGGCGACTGCGCTGATGGTAAACATGGGATCGTTGAAGACAATAAATTGGCCTGTGGATGATTCTGACGCGAGAGGGTGAGCCGGTTGTTCAACCAGGCGGAATCCGTTGGTTGCGCTGAACCGTGCCCGCCGGGTTTCCTGAGAGTGAAACTCCTGGATGTCGAGGGTCAGGGGGTAACCGTCGACGAGATTCCAGGTATAGCCTCTGAGCTTTCCCTGCACATTGTCGATCAATCCGGGGGGGCCGAACAGCCTGAGTGTCTTGCCGCGCCCTAAGTGCACGCGAAGCAGGGCGTCGAACCCGATGAAGTGGTCCATGTGGGTGTGGGATACGAAGATCTCGTTGGCCCTCAACAGTCTGGCCGGCCCAAGACCATCGTTGTGGCCGAGATCAAAGAGCAGGGCTCGCTTGGACCAGCGGATCTCCACATAGATGCCGGGGTCACCGAAGACATCGTTGATGAGAGAGCTGGAAAACGACGGGTTCATCGCGTGGTTGTCGAGTTGCGAACCAAAAGATTCTTATTCAAGCGCCGCTCTCACCGCCAGATACATCACCACCACTTCAACTGAATGTGCGACGATCGTGATGTAGAGATTACGTGTACGTAGCCAGATGATTCCCCAGATGAGACCGTCCCATAGTGCAATCCAATGCAGGTGCTGGAAAGTATTCACCATGAAGGGGTCGAAAGCAAATATCAGTGCGCAGCTGATGAGGGCGAGCGGCGAGAGGCGTTGGACTGAGCCGGACCCCCATAGTCCTGATTCAAGTGCGGCCAGTCGTCCGAGGAGGAATCCACGGAAATTCAGTTCGACAAAGAGGGCGATGCTACAGATGAACCAGGGAACCATGATCAGGAGGGGGAGTCGACCATGGGGTGAGGTCTTGAGGAAACTGATGTCATAGCCCAGATACGGGTAAACCGTTAGAATAATGAACGTATTCAGGCAGCCGAGAAGCAGACCTGTCAGAAGTCCCCAGCGCAGGCCGCTCCATACTTTTGCCGTCTCCAGCCCAAGCCGGGATACGAAGGAGCGGTTGCGCATAGCCCAAAGGCCTAAGGCGAAGTAGGCGAGGATTTGGGGCGCGAACTGAACCAGCGTCTGTTCTTGGAGGGAAGCGGGAAGAGCATAAAAGTCAAGCGTTGCGGCGGCGGGAAGCAACACGAGAGCTGCTCCACGTTCTTCAGCCTGAGCCGGTGTCGCATGCAGGCCAGGCTCAGGTGCCATCGGGGTGATCGTCAGTTCAGCTGAAGATTATAACGATCGAGAGTAGTGGCTTTGTGCCGCGCGAGGTTTGAGAGCGATTTGTTGTAGTCAACTGTGGCGCGCAACTCGTTTCCTTGGGCCACTGCGAGATCTCGTTGGAAATCGAGCACAAAACGAGTCGTGCTGAGCCCCACCTTCAGTCGCTCTTGTTCCGCCTGCAGCTGTTTCTCAGCCATGATTCTGGCCGATCTGGTGGTTTCGATGCGTTTGAAATCAGTCTGGACTCGTCGAACCGCTTCGCGCACTCCCACGATGATTTGCTGTCGCACATTTACGAGCGAGGCTTCCGCGTTCTTTGCCTCCAGTTGCCGCTTGTTGTAGGTGCTCCAAGCCGAGCGGTTGCCCAGCGGGTAGCTTAAGACAAGGCCTCCTCCGTAATTATAATAATCGCCGCTGAAGTTTTGGTTCACGGAGTCCGTATAGTCTTTTCCAAGCCCTGCTAGCCCCATGGTCCCTTGGAGCGAAAGGGTTGGGAGTATCTGATTTTTTGCAAACTTTGTGTTGAGCTCGCTCGTCTCTGTGTTCTTCTTTGCCTGGGCGATTTCTGGCCGCAGTTCGATGGCCGTGTCGATGGCTTCTTCCAAGCTGATAGGTTCCAAAGTAACCACCGGCTTGTCGAGGGGAGTTAATCGGACGTCCTGACGCAGATTTTCCTCCCCTGGATTGAGCAATCGGCGCAATTGATCTTCCTGGTCTCGGATCGCTTTATCCGCGACCAGGACTTGTTCCACCCGCGACGCAACGGCCGCTTCGGCTTGCAAGACATCGACGAGCGACATGATGCCGGCCTTCGCCTTCGCACGGTTGCTGGCGCCGAGCTCCTGCGCGGCCTTCAAGGCAGCTTCAGCAACTTTCAGGTTCTCATTGGCAAAGACGACTTCCCAATAGGTCTGTTCCACGGTGGCGAGGACTGAGAGTACGCGATCGCGAAAGACATGTTCTTCCACAATGGCATTATTTTGAGCGACACGGATGAAGGTCTTGGTGATCTCAATGCCGGCGTTGCGGAGGAGAGGCTGCGTGAGGGTAAGGGCGAGACCACCTGTATAGGAAGGGTTGAACA
The DNA here is from genome assembly GCA_013388555.1 of Nitrospirota bacterium. Classification (GTDB taxonomy): domain Bacteria; phylum Nitrospirota; class Nitrospiria; order Nitrospirales; family Nitrospiraceae; genus Palsa-1315. The sequence continues at coordinate 14,675 of JACAFD010000303.1, forward strand.
GGAATCCCGTAGCCAGATTTTGGTTCACATTTGTTCGCGACGGGCTATAGTTCAGATCGATGTTGCCGCCGGTCAGTAGATTTGTCGTGGCATCCAGCGTGACGGATTGACTACGTTGGTCAAACGTGGTGATCCCGCTTAAGTTATTCCCGGTAGCGCCGAACACGGGCCGATTGAGCGGGTTCACGATGCGGTTGTACTGGCCGTTCACGCTAAGAGTCGGGTCGAACTTGGCTTGTTCAACGGTGATGTCGGCTTGCCTGCTCTCTTTCGTCTGCCGGCTGATACTGATGTCCAGGTTATTCTGCAACGCGCGAATGGCTGCGTCGGCGAGGGAAATGGTTTCGCGTTGTTCGGCAGGCGGGGATTTGCTTTCATCCGAACCCCGACTGAGACCGGGGGAGAGGAACAGGCCTATGCAGACGGCATAGCTGCATGTACGCCACCATCTCTTGATCCCGACACCCTGCTTCATGACGCTCCCTATAATCGACAAGAGGTCTCTTGCGTACTATAATAAAATGGTTTCAGCCTGTCATGGGAAAATACAATGAGATTTCAGAGCCGTATAATCAAGCAGACTATTGTACCGCTCCCGGTGCTTCTCCCGGCGCTCTCTCTATTGATCCTGATGTTATCCACCATTCCGTCGTTGAACTCGCAGGTTTGGGGTCAAACAATCTCCAGTG
>JACAFD010000270.1 GCA_013388555.1 Nitrospirota bacterium
ACCTCGACAGCAGAAAGACCAGGCCCTGTCTTCCCTTCCTGCACCACCACATTCGTTTCGTCGAAGATTTGCCACTCCACAGCAACGGACTGTTCTTTTCCCTCCTCAAGCGCGAGATACAAGAACAGAGCAGATTCCGTCTCATCGTCACGGAGGATCCGCACCGGCTCGCAGGGGCGTTGCCATGGCGCTTCATCCCATTCTTGCAATGCCTGTATCAGGGATGCAGCTGAATCAACGGTAAATCCCATGGCGGTCAGGATGGCACGGCGGGTGTCATCGGACGTAAGATGAAGAGCCCCGGATATGTCGTGATAGTCAGTTGCAATGCCGGCGCGTTCAGCCAGTTTAGCAAGAAGTGTCTGCTCCGTCTGATCCTGCATGAATCGCAGTCTGCGCGAAGACTGTGGGCATGTCAAGCTATCCCATTGTTCTTAAAGATGAATTCAGCACCGTTATCTTCGTGCATCGACGATTCTCTACGGCGTCCGTTCTGTTCTTGCGCATCCAATCAAGACCATCAGGATCCTGAATACTGACATCCGTCTCCACAACACCAATGACTTTGCCCTGTTTGGCGCACTTTCTTAAAGAACAAGAAGCAGTCGCTGGGATAAAAGTGATATCCCTGTAGAAGCGAGAGGAGGGATTCCAATTACGTGTTCAGCTGTTCCTTGCAAGTTCTCAGGCTGTTCGATAATATGTGCGGAGACCGCATTGGTCCTGCCAATTCCGCCAATAAACTTCACGCACCATAAGATTTCCAGGAACCTACGAGTAAGGATGAGTCGATGAAGTCTGTACTGCGAGTCGTTACGTTAGCCTGTATGGTGATCATTGAGGTCGGCCTATGGGTGGCCGCAGGGTATGGTGAACCCTATGAATTAAGTAAGAACGATGTGATGGATCCCAAGGCCTTAAAGAGTCCTGAGATCTCACTGTTTGGAGTTAAACTGGGAGACTCCGAAACCAAAGCCCTGGATACTCTGGTGAATGAAAAGATTCCCGGAGTGAAAGTGGAACAGGAAGCCTTGTTTATATTCTTGCTAGACCAACGCAAACCAACCGGTCCTATGGCTGGCGTGCGCATTCAGGACGGCAAGGTCGACCTGATCTTTATCAATAATCGATTTTCTTATAAGACCCGCGGAATTTTTCGCAACGTGTTGAACAGCGAAAGCCCTGATGACATCCGTAAGCTGCTGGGCAAAGAAGAGTACGGAGATGAAAACGTGATGGGTGCGATACTGGCCTACGATAAACAGGGGTTCGTCATCAACTATTTGGGGAAAGATATAAACATCGAGTTTTCTCTGCTCCGGTAGCAAGGTGGTCTAGAGAGTCCATCCGAACGCATGCCCGCCAATCTAGATCACTTCTCTAGCCATCCTTTCTTTCTCAATAACCGGCATAAAGCCTGTAGGCCATGAGGGCCTACAGGCCTCGGGCTACGTGCTATGTCGACTCGATCAAACAGGGGAATTCAGTACGGCGCTTCGGCTGCCTGTAGCCCATAGGTAATGAGGTTGGTCGCGGTGTTCCAACGACGCTTTGAGTTCAGGATGACGAGCAGCAGATCGTTGCCGTTCTGAGAGACTTTGGCGATGAGGCACCGCCCCGCTTTAGAAGTAAAGCCGGTCTTTATGCCTTCCACGCCGGGGATCCGGCCTAATAACCGATTGGTGTTGTGTAGGACGTAGGCACGGTGGCCGCTGACCGGCGTGATGATTGCGCGTTCTTCACGGACCAATTGCCGGAAGATCGGTTGATCGAGGGCAATGACACTCAACGCGGCGAGGTCTTCGGCTGTCGAGTAGTGGTCCGGGTTATCGAACCCGCAGCCATTGCTGAAATGTGTATCAGCCAAGCCGAGGGCTTCAGCCTTGTCATTCATGAGCGCAACGAATTGTATTTCGTCGCCGCCGACATGCTCCACTGCTGCAAGGCAGGCATCATTCGCGGACATGATCAGCATGGCCTTCAGCAGATCGTCCAGCCTAAAGACTTGCCCTGCTTTCATGCGTAAGTGCGTCTTGTGAGCTCGCGCGGCTTTGGGACTAATTGTGACGAGGTCATCCAGCTGGCCCCTTTCCAGAATGACCAGAGCTGACATGATTTTCGTGAGGCTGGCGGGGGACATTCGCTTCCCAGCATCGTGTTCATACAGCACCCGCCCACTATTGAGTTCTTTGAGAAGAATGCCATGGGCTGGGGCAACTCGCCACGGAGGAAGCTGATGTGGAGCAATCGCTGTTCGGACCTGCGCCGGCTGAACCGCTGCGCTTTTGGCAGTGGCTATGGAAGGAGTGACGGTCTCGGCACTGATCAATAGAAGAGTAAAGAACATCCCAACAACGTAGACAAGAACTGGTGGCCGATGGGCCTTTACGTTGGCTGTTGTCATCATAAAACCCTTCTCCTACTCATAGGGTATAGGATTCCCTTACCTTCCCGCCACGAAATCCGCTGTCGATTACTTTGTGGAAAAAGCGGAGCAAATCGGCAAGGTCGATCCAGAATCCGCAATTCAAACAACGGGCATACAGTCGCCGGTTTAGCAGCGTATAGTGACGCTCGACCATCATAAAGCCCTTACATCTCAAACAGTGCATTTATTTCGGTGCCTATCTTCAGGCTCTGTGCCTACCTGAGTCGATTCATCACCAATGCCAGACAACCTGCCAACAATCCTCCGCCAAAAATCGTGGTGCCGAACGAAAGATACGCACTGGCCCCACTGCCGAGAGGGGGTCCGTCGAGCAGGTCTCGTACGCCCCCTTGTACCATGAGCACGGAGAGGGTAAGCAGGGCCCCCATAGCAAACCACCATCTAAAGGATCTCACTGATGTCCCCAAACAGACAGCCAAGAGGGGCTTGGAAAGCCCGATTCTCGGCCACTCTAGCCGAGGGGTGATAGGCTGTCAAGAAGACTGCCCATTGATTCACCTCCGTCCCGCGTCAGAGGTTTGATGGCATTCATGGAGGAGGTGCGATGGAAGCAGATGACGTTTTCAATCCTCGATGGAGAAAGATGGAAACGCTTCCATTGCCGTTGTCAGCCGTTACGAGTCCAGGTTCTTCAGTCCCCTTCGTTGTGACGTGAAACGATGCAAGGGCAAAGGGGCCTGGTTTTGTCCGATAGTTTCTCGGCGGATACTCGAACGTTCCATCGTCACGACCGAAGAGAACGGAGATATCGCTCGACTGAAGGTTGACGATAGCTACATCGGTGCGACGGTCGCCATTGAAGTCGCGGGCAAGCCCAAAATTCGGTCCTGCATCGGCACCGGAATCGCGTCCTGGCTGGAACGTCCCATTACCTATTCCAAGAAAGGTTGTAAAGCTGTCCTGTACACCGTTGATGACAAGGAGGTCGCTGATTCGGTCATGGTTGAAGTCGGCGAAACTTACCGCGAGGGGGCGCTTCCCTGTCCGGTAGTCTGTGGGAGGGCGAAACGTGCCATTGCCATTCCCCATCCAGATGGAGACCGCATTCAACATCGGTCCCCCGTTTGTCACGGCTAAATCGATCTTTCCATCGCCATCCAAGTCGGCTAACGCTACGGATGTGGGTGTATCGCCATACTCGTACTGCGCCCCATGGGTGAATTCACCGGTGCCGGTTCCCAGGAATACTTTGATCTTGTCGTTACGCAACGCGACTACGAGGTCTGGTGCCTGATCGCCGTTCAGATCGTCAATTGCGATGGCGATAGGAGTTCGATGCACGGGATAGCGTGTCCCCTCTTGAAATTTTCCGTCGGCCCGACCGAAGAGTACGGAAATTTCGTCTGCGCCTGAACAGGCCAAGACCACATCAGGAAATGGATCGGAGTTGAACATCCCTAGCGCTAGCGAGCGGGGCTCTTTACACACATTCAATTCGACTTGATCGCCGAAGGAGCCATCTCCATTGCCTAAGAGAATCGAAAGGGTATTGCTGCCCATGTTTGTTGTCACCAGATCGGTAAAACTGTCTTGATTCACATCAGTGGGAGTGACGGTCGTCGGATTCTTACCGACTTTGTAACTGGCAAAGTAGTAGAAGAGATCTGGTGGAACGTAGGGATCTTGCTTGGTACACCCGTTTGCCATCAGCAGAAAGACGCTTGACGCCGCGACCGCAAGATTCCACACACCAGACCTGATAGAGCCGGGAGTCTTCTTGAGCGCCCACCACTTCTCATGAGGGAAACCAGCGACGTGGTGATTCGTCCACATGGGCACATGCCTCTCACTCAGGCTTTCATGCCAAAACGAAGGTAGCCAGTATACAGAGCGAGGCTTTCTCCTGGCAATCAACCTCACTGCGCTAAGATCTCAAGCTAGCGCATCCTTAATCCTGGACTGCGCAGTGCCCTCTTTGTAAACGGGGCAATGTTTGGGGTAGAATGGGAACCCTGGTAAGGAGGAATCTATGAGCAAGACAATGAAGATTGAGTTATCGATGTATGGAATTGCCGAGATACTGCATTGGTGCCACGACCGCAATAAGGGCCGGGTTCCCGGGGTAGATACGGCAGGCTTCGAAAAGATGAAGGTACTCTTGGCTGAGAAGCCCCAGTCAGGTGATTATTTTACGCTCGATCAGTTTTGGAAGAAGAGGGTGGCCTTGGACCTGACAGAAGATGAGGTAGCGACGATTGATCGCTGTCTCTACGACATCCCGAATCTCGATAATGAGCCACTCCCACAGATTCGTCATAAATTCTGGCCGCAAGAGGCGGCTGCCCATTGAGACAGCAAGGGGCCGTTCTCAAACGACCCCTGCCCCTACCTCATACAGATTCGTCCAGCCTACTCGTCCAAGACGGGGCCGAGAGCCGCGCGGAGAACCTGTCGCGTTTTGATGCGAGCTTGCGGGAAGAACTATCTGGCTGGAAGAAGAAACTGCCCTTGCAGGATGCTCAAAAAGTTCGTCCAGCAAGGCCGCAGCGAGTGAAGACCCGAGGCGTACCCTTTGGGTACGTTGAGGGTTTGAACGAAGCGAGAACGAAGCTGGCGGCCTTTTTCAGCATCCTGCCGCTAGAGCGTCCCTTCTCCCTTAAGGTACCGTCGAAAGCGGTCCATCAAATCCGCGCCGAGCGTCCCACCCTCCGGTTTCTTCGTATCAGGATCGGCAAAATGCCCGCGAATTTCTTGGAGACGTTTTTCCGCCTGCTCATTCCCCTGCAGGCGCTTGGTTCGCTCTAGTGCTGTATCAAACGCCTCAAACGTCAGTTCGTTGTATCCGAACGCACGAATCCGTTTGACGGCCTTCATCATCGCCTGATTGCGAAATGTGGTCAGATGGTCGGAGTCGATTTCCTTGAGGCCCAGCTTGCGGGCTCGCCGCTCGGCTGCTTTCCGGATGCCACTCCGCACAAAATCCGGTGATGTCTGCAACCGTTTCCATGCTTCATCCGTCCAGGGCACACGCGTTTGAGGTTCCTCCCACAGCTGTACCAGAACCTGCTCGTCGATTTGAGCAATCCCTTTTTCTCGCGCCAAGTCTTCGGTATCCCGCTTAAGCATATCGGTCACAAACTCGGCTGCGATTGGAGGCGATTGCTTCAATTTGTCCTGCAATCTTGCCAAGGCCCCTTCCGTCCAAGGAAGAGAAGCCGCAGACGCTTCACGGATATCCCCCATCGCCTCGACCTTTGTAAAAAGGTCTATATTGACTTCCAGGTGGCCATCTTTCTTGGCGACTTCTTCAGCGATCTGCTTGATCATGCCTCGCATGAACTCTGGAACGCCGCTCAACCGTTCCTTCGCGGCGGCGGTCCAGGGCAGCCGGCCCTCCGCCATCGCGGCGGCTGCTTCCGCGATGCCGGACTCTCCACCCATCCCGCCCATCATTTGGTTCTTGAACTGATCGAGTAGCTCTCCCGTAATCTCCACGTAGCCAAGTTCACGGGCCTTTTTCTCGGCCAGACGACGAACCATTCCGCGCAAGAACAGCGGTGCCCGTTCGAGACGGCTGGAGGCCTCGTCCGTCCAACGGATATCGATCCCGACCGCATCGTGGGAGTCTGGTGCGTTCATGCTGAGCGTCCTGTTATGACTGGTTCAGGAGTTCCTTCAATTCCTTGCCGGCCTTGAAAAAAGGAACTTTCTTGGCAGGGACCGCCACGGTAGCGCCGGTCTTAGGATTCCGCCCTTCTTTCATACGGCGGGCCCTCAACCGAAAACTGCCGAACCCTCGAATCTCTGTCTTATCGCCGTTCTTCAACGAATCTCGCACACAGTCGAAAATCGTATTGACGACAACTTCCGCTTGTCGCTTCGTCAAGGTTGTGACCTGTTCGGATACGCGCTCGATGATTTGGGCCTTCGTCATGTTGGACCCCCTTTCGTGATGATGAATCGGCCTTACCGATCGATCCGACCCCGCTAGAATGCCATGAGATACTTAAGACTGACCCCGGAGTAAAAGTCTAACTTGGGGAAGAGCATCGGCAATCGCGATTCGATCAACTCTCTAATTGAAAATCGACGGCGTGGCTCAATGACCTTGGGCACGCCCTCAATGCCGGCTACATCCGCTGCAAGCTGGATTGCCGCTTCGAGATCACCGAGTTCGTCCACGAGCTTTGATGCTTTGGCTTGACGGCCCGTGAAGATCCGACCGTCTGCCAAGGCCTGCACAGTCGCCACGTCGAGTCCCCGTCCTTCCGCCACCGCCTCAATGAACTGTCTATGGACATCATCCATGACGGATTGGAGCAGTTCACGTTCTTCATCGCTCATCTTCCGCAGTGGCGACCCCACATCCTTGAGTCGTCCACTTTTAATCACAACACCTTCGACACCGATCTTCTGGAGCAGACCTTCGATGTTGGCCATTTCCATGATAACCCCGATGCTTCCTGTCAATGTCCCTGAATTGGCCATGATCCGATCGGTCGCAACCGCAATATAGTATCCTCCTGACGCCGCCACCGTACCCATTGAAGCGATCACCGTCTTATTGCTCTTGTTCCGAACCCGCTGGACCGCATCATGTATTTCTTGAGACGGCACGACTCCGCCTCCTGGGCTGTCGATTCGCAAAACGATCGCTTTAATGGATGGATTGTCCGCAAAACGCTTCAATTCACTGATCGTGGATTGTGCATCCACAATGACGCCCTCAATACGAATCAATCCAACCCGATCTTCCAGTGAAATGTCGAGGTCGGGAAAGAACAGGTTCATCAGAAAGAGCAAACCCAGCCCGATACCGAGTGTCCAGAACACTCTGCGCAGGATCCTTCGCTTGGCTGGTTTTCCTGCTGTTTCGTCGCTCATAACTTTACTCGCTCAGAGCTGGAGGCGCAGCCACCCAGCGCACACTGAAACCTGGTATAGAGGGCCTACTTATCGTCCTCGGCTTCGCCTCGTTTCCGATTCTGCTTCGCCGCACGACCGAAGCTTTGGTCCAACACGCCTTGGGTGGCATGAAATTCATCGACCTTCCGGCGATCAGTATCCATTTCATGGTCGCGTAGGCTGAGTGCGATCTTCCGTTCTTCGCGATCGACCTTGATGATCTTGGCCGTCACCTCATCCATCAGCTTGAATTTTTCTTCGAGTTTAGCCTGCTGGTCGAGACCAGCTTCGCTGATGTGAATCAACCCTTCGACTCCCCCCTCCAACTCGACGAAAATGCCGAAGTCGGCGACCTTGCTGACCTTCCCTACCGCCACATCCCCAACAGTAAACCGGTTCGGAATCTCGTCGTCCCATGGATCGCTCTTGAGCTGCTTGTACCCGAGCGACAGCCGTTCCTTTTCCTTATCGATCCGCAAAACCACGGCTTCTACCTTCTGCCCCTTCTTGAAGAGTTCGGAGGGATGCTTGATGTGTTTGGTCCAAGACATGTCGGAAATGTGTATTAATCCATCGATGCCCTCTTCGAGTCCAACGAACGCGCCGAAGTCAGTAAGACTCTTTACCTTTCCTTCGATGCGTGTGCCGATAGCGTACTTTCCTTCAACCATATCCCAAGGGTTCGGCGCAGTCTGTTTCATCCCGAGCGAAATCTTTCTGCTTGCGGGATCCACATTCAGTACCGCCGCTTCAACCTGATCGCCGATAGACACGACGCGAGACGGATGGCGCACTTCGTGCGTCCATGACATCACGGAAACATGCACGAGTCCTTCGACGCCGGGCTCGAGTTCGATGAACGCCCCGTAGTCGGTCAGGCTCACGACACGACCTCGGACACGGGTACCAATCGCATACTTCGTGGCTACGCCGGTCCAGGGGTCGGCGCTCTTCTGTTTCAAACCCAGTGAAATGCGCCCAGTCTCTCGATCGTACTTGAGCACGCTCACTTCCACCTTGTCAC
>JACAFD010000258.1 GCA_013388555.1 Nitrospirota bacterium
CGCATCGCCATTATGGTGAATACGACGCGGTCTTCTCTATGTCAGAGGTATCACATGTCCGAACAAAGGAGGAACTCCATGAAGAAGGAAATCATCACGGTTGGATTGGCGATCATGCTCGGTGCATCCGTTGCTCCAGCGTGGGCAATGTTCGAATCCGATAGGGCGCTCAGTGAAAAAGCAACCGTCAGCATAATCGACGCGATTAAAACTGCGGAGCAGGCAAAGCCCGGCAAGACGGTTGAAGTGAATATGGGGAAAGATGACGGCCGGGTCGTCTATAAGATTGAGATTGTGGATGGAAAAAATACCCATAAAGTTTACGTGGATGCGCTGACCGGCAAGGTACACGAAATTAAATAACCTCCGTTAGCACGTGTCTGCAAGCACGAGTGGCCACCCATGCAGATCCAGTGTATGGGTGGTCTGGATCTCCGCATGATTCGACATTGGCGAGTGTTCTCGCCCGTCGAGGGGTATGGCACCTGTGCCGCCCGCGATTGGCAACGATGATCGACAGACACACCTCTCGTCTGCATACACGGGATCTGGCCGCGCACGTACTTGCGCTGCTACTGTTCATCCTGCTCATCGTAGCGCTGAACGGCTGTAGTCGTTTCACCGTTCGTCAACACTCGAATGGCAATGTATTCCATGGCTCTCTCAGTGGTCACCCTGTTGAACATGTGGTGATCCTGGCCATTGATGGTCTCGAGCAAGACACCCTGGTCAAATATCTCATGCAGAATCCTCCACGAAAACCAGGAGGCTTACACGATCTGCTCGGTGCGCGCCTTGAGGCAAGCGGTCTTGTGTTGACCAAGGGCATTGCCGTCCAAGAACCGACGACGGTGTTCCCTTCCTATACCTATGCTGCCTGGACGTCGATGTTCACAGGCGTGTTCCCCGGCGCTCACGGGATTGCAGGAAATAGCTTGTTTTTCAGGGACCGTGAAATAGCCAGATATTACACGGAGTATCATATCGACGCGGTGAAGGCGCAGCTGGGGGACGACTTCCTTTCAGACGACATTAACCCTCAAGTGAAAACTATATACGAGTATATCGGGCAGAGCGGCGGGCAGAGCATTGTTGTGCACCATATGCTCACGCGCGGGAGCGGGCAGGGTGCGATGAGACCTGACTTCGACACCCTGTTGAGTTATCAGCAAAATCGAAGTAAAGCCGTGGATGAAAACGCGCTATGGGAAGCGGTGAAATCGCTCCAAGATTTCAATGGCGCCGCCAAGGAGGGATCGGAGTTGCAGCTCCCGAGCCTGATGACGATCTATTTTGCCGGGCTCGATCATGCCGAGCATCTCTCCCCGGAGAATCCGGAGCAGGCGCGCGTAGAATATCTCAAGCACCTCGATGACCTCATCGCGAAATTCATCGCGGGCGATCACGCCATCGTGAGAAATCATCACGCCACACCGGTATCCGATGTGACGTCCGTCGACCCGATTCAGTGGCGGGGATTACGGAATGAACCAGTCATGCAACGGACACTCTTCGTATTGGTGTCGGACCACGGCCACACTCCAATTGACTGGGACAAAGTCCTGGGTATTGAAGATCTCAAGGTCGCGTTCACCGAACTGACCGACAATAGCGGGAAGGCCTATCATCTGGAAATTCCGGCGTTAGTCAACGAAAGCTTTCTGTCCATGGTCCGTGCCTCGTTTGGAATTTTATCGAATGGGACTATTTCCGGAGATGCGACTGTCGTTGCAACGTTGAATGGTGGCGCGCTCGGATTCCATGTAAAGCCTGCACAGGGGCATTGGAAGGATGATCCAGACTATCAAGGCGACATCGCCCCCATATTGAAACACGTGCTGCTTACGCTCCACAAAAACGAGCAAGCGCCGGAAGCCGTGCTGTATAAACGCGGCAGCCGCTACGTCTATATTCCGTATCGCTATGATGGGATCAGCATCCAGTTGCTGCCGGCGGTGCATCTCGATCAGAGCCCGTTGAACAACACTGCATATCCTATGGCGGTACGAAGGCTTATCGGGCTCGCGTCACGATTACCCACGGATCCTCTGAGCGCCCCGGACATCATTCTGCTGGCCGACAGATCTAAAAAATTGACATATCTCAATAAGCAGGACTGGCGAGTGCTTGAGGGACTCGACGTGGCCAAGCATCGACACTTTCACTCTGATCATGGGCATCTCAATGCCTCAGACTCCCTTGTGCCGATCATTTTTGTGAGAGGGGGACAGGAGGGAAGTGAAGCGCTGGGTACGATTTGCGAGGCGTCTCTGGTTGACGTCACCCCCACCATACTTGACATTCTCGGGCTGCTTCCGTCGTTTCATGCCACTCTGCAGAATCGTCCTGATGAGATGAAGGGGCATTCGCTTACACATGCTATTAATCGTATTTTGACCAAGACTGACCCGACGGACAGTGAGAACGTCTGCGGTACACACATCACCACTCCCCTCCCAAGAAAACCAGACTAGCAGGATGCTGAAAAAGTCCGCCAGCAGCGTTCTCGCATCGTTCAGACCCTCAACGGGGACCCGGCCGCCTCACCGACTCGGCGGCGCGCACAGACGTGGTGCTCCTTATTCGTCGCACCGTGCGCCCCAGAGGGTACGCC
>JACAFD010000100.1 GCA_013388555.1 Nitrospirota bacterium
GGAAAGCCGTCTGAGGAGGGGCTCTACCAGGATGCGATGGGGGCGCACGATTACCTCACGCGAACCAGAATGATTCGCCCCGAGCGCGTCGTCATCTTCGGACGTTCACTCGGCGCGGCTGTTGCAGGGGAACTTGCCACGCAGAAGCCTGCCGCTGGATTGATCCTCGAATCGGCATTTGCGTCCATCGAAGCGGTGGCCAAGTTCCATTACGGGGGGCTGCCGGTCCATTGGCTGCTCGGGGCAGACTTCAAATTAATCGACCGTCTTCCGTATCTCTCGTTGCCGAAGCTGATTATTCACGGCGACAAGGACGACATCATCCCCATCGAGTTGGGACGGCAGGTCTTCGAGGCAGCCAAACCACCCAAATTGTTCTACGTCATTGCCGGCGCGGACCATAACAACACCTACCAGGTCGGGGGCGCTGCCTATTTCAAACGGTGGTCCGAATTTGTCCAGACCGCTCTCCAATCCTAGGAACCTGTCCGACATTGACCATTCTACTGTGGCGAACGATCCGCGCCCATCTGCGTCGTTCTCAGCCCGAAAAAATCCTCAACGTATTCCAGCGAATACACCTCCGGTTTTTCCGGGCCTGCGGCCTCGCAGCTGGCTGCGCCTCCTTCGCCTCGTCACGAAGGCAATGTCGGACAGGCTCCTAGCCCGCGCTCTCCCATTACGCAGGCGGACCGCTGGCACTCCTTGTGCCTGATTTTTCAAAAATTTATTGGCGAGCCCACTCGCCATTTGGTAGAGTGCGCGACGGCTAAATTTGCGCGAGACTTGCGAGAAGAGCGAGATGGGCGAAACCAGTAGAGAGTGACGCGTATCTCGTGAAGCGTGAAGCGATTGACGTAGGCGCAAAACATGGAGCGATCGATTCCGGAACGAAATACGCTTCACGCGCGAGAGCAATGGGTCAGCGATTGCAGCAAGCGCGTTCATGAGGAAAGCGGGTTACTAAGGAGGCCGGGCTGATGATTCTCCCTCGTCTATTGGTATTGAGCCTACTGAGTGTGGTGATCATGTTTGCTAGTGGTTGTGCCGGCAAATCCGGCAGCGTGAAGCCACAGGGGACGACCGACACCAGGGCTGAAGCGAACGAGAATCCGGTTCCCTCACCGGCAGAGTCTCATGCGGATGAACCGCTCGACCCCTTTGCCAAGGCCGGTGAGGGAGCTGGTGAGGAATATGATCCCTGGGAGCCGATGAACTCCAACATCTTCGAGTTCAACCTCAAGCTCGATCGATATGTGCTCAAGCCGGTGGCAAAGGGCTACAATTTTATTATGCCGGATCTGGCTCAGGTCGGGGTCAGCAACTTCTTCTATAACATTCGTTTTGCCCCTCGTTTCCTGAACAATATATTCCAGGGGAAGATGAAAGGCGCCGGTATCGAGTTGGGGCGGTTTGTGATCAACAGCACCGTCGGCATTGCAGGATTTTTCGATGTCGCGAAAAAGATCGATCTGGTAACGCCGGAAGAGGATTTGGGGCAGACGCTGGGTTTCTATGGGGTCAAGCCGGGCCCCTACCTCGTGTTGCCGTTCCTGCCACCCTTCACCGTTCGGGATCTTGTAGGGTACGTCGGCGATGTGTTTCTCAATCCGATCAATTGGCTGGTCTTACCGATCATTGAAGTCGACGACATCCCGTCCGCGATTGAGCACAAGAACCGTACGACAATAAGTGTCATCCGGATTGGAGCAAGCGTAGGTGAGGTGATTAATGAACGGTCTCGGAATCTCGAAAAGTTCCAGGGAGTTGAGGAAGCGACGTTGGACCTCTATACAGCCGTCCGCAACGCCTATCTGCAGAAGCGTAGTCAGGCGGTCATGGAATAGGGACGAAAGCTGTCTGTTTGGTCTGTCTCGTCTATCTGGTCTGAACGAGCAACGAGATAGACCAGACAGACCAGATAAACCAGACAGACGTTTTTATCGGATTACGCCCAGTTCCCGACCGACTGTTGCAAAGGCCGCGCTGGCTCGCTCTAACTGTTCGCGGGTATGAGCCGCCGACATTTGTACACGAATCCTTGCCTGGCCTTCCGGCACCACCGGGTAACTGAACCCCACGACATAGATCCCTTCCTGCAACAGGCGATCCGCCATTTTGGTAGCGAATGTGGCGTCACCCAGCAAGATCGGAATAATGGGATGCTCGCCGGGGATGAGGCGAAATCCAAGTGCGGTCAGTTGCGCGCGGAAGAAGGCCGCATTCTCCCGCAGCCTGGCCCGTAACTGGTCGCCTTGAGCCACGAGGACCACGGCCCGTCGAGCCGCTGCGGCAATGACCGGAGGGAGTGAGTTCGAAAACAAGTAGGGTCTCGACCGCTGCCGCAACAGCTCGATGACTTCCTTCCGTCCGGTCGTAAACCCGCCTGCCGCGCCGCCCAATGTCTTTCCCAGCGTGCTGGTGACAATCTCAATCCCGTCGGCGACGCCGAAATGGTCCGGCGTGCCACGCCCGTTGCGCCCGAGCACACCGGTCGCATGACTGTCGTCCACAACCACCGCTGCATCGTATCGATCTGCCAGCTCGACGATTCGATCGAGTTTCGCAAGATCGCCATCCATGGAGAAGACTCCGTCCGTCACAATCAGGCGAAGGCGATAAGATGTCGCCGCGCGCAGCTTGGTTTCCAAATCCGCCATATCGGAGTGTGCATAGCGGAGCCTGGTGGCCTTGCAGAGCCTGATACCGTCGATGAGGCTGGCGTGATTCAAGGCATCGCTGATGACGGCGTCTTGCTCGCCAAGGAGCACCTCAAAGAGTCCGCCGTTGGCGTCAAAGCAGGAACTATAGAGGATTGTGTCCTCTGTGCCCAAAAAGGTGCTGAGCGCTTGTTCAAGTTGTATGTGAAGATCCTGCGTGCCGCAGATGAACCGGACAGAGGCCATGCCATAGCCATGCTCTTGCAGTCCAGCGGCAGCAGCCTGTCTGATATCAGGGTGGTTGGCCAGTCCCAGATAGTTGTTGGCGCAAAGATTGAGCACCTCACCTTGCGCCACGCGAATCTCGGTTCCCTGCGGGCCGAGGATCTGTCGCTCAGATTTGTAGAGGCCTGCCGCGCGGATTTCGGCGAGTCGCGTTGAAACAGTTTGTTTGAGTGAGTGGTAGGCCATAAATCGTAGTTGCGTGACGGGCGAGAGGGGCGCGAAATGGAGCGAACGCTAGTCGCGCGTTTCTCGCTTGCCCCGCCAATCGCGCACGGTCATGGGAATAACACGACCTTTCCGCACTGGCCTGAGTTGATCAATTCGAACCCTCGCGCGAACTCTTTCATTGGGAACGTATGGGTGATCACCGGCTTGATATTGAGTCCTGCCTGGAAAAGACCGGCCAAGCGATACCAGGTTTTGAAGAGTCGGCGGCCTGTCACCCCATACACGCGGATGCCCTTGAAAATAATTTCGTTTGGCAGATCAAAAGACACGGATCCGGTTGGAATGCCGAAGAGCGTGACGCGACCTCCGTTCTTCACAGCGCTGAAGGCTTGGTGCAGCGCGGTCGGGTTTCCCGACATTTCGAGCGAGGCGTCGACGCCTTCACCGCCGGTGATCTCGCAGATGGCGGCGGCGACGCGGTCCGCCGTTTCGGTCTTGACGTTGAGCACATGATCGGCGCCGACCTGTCTGGCAAGGTCCAGGCGGTACGCACTGACATCCGTAGCGATGATCACGGCGGCCCCGGCCGTTCGTGCGACGGCAGCTGCGAAGAGTCCCGTCGGACCACAGCCGGTGATCAAGACCGTCTGTCCTGTGAGATCTTCGACTAAGGCTGCATCGACTGCGTTGCCGAGCGGCTCTTGGAGGCAGGCGAGTTCTGGTGAAAGAGCAGGCGAGGATTTCCAGAGCACCGTTTCAGGCAAGGCCACATACTCTGCGAATGACCCGTCTCTATCAACGCCGAGGATACGGTAATTTTTACACACATGCGCCTGTCCGGTGCGACATTGAAAGCAAGCCCCACAAGTCAAATGCGATTCCGCGGCGACGTAATCTCCCGCCTTGACGAGCGTCACGTCCGAGCCGATTTCCATGACTTCACCACACATTTCATGGCCGATGATGCGCGGCGGGTGGATACGGCTATGCGCCCACGGATCCCAATTATAGATATGCGCATCCGTCCCGCAGAGAGAGGTGGCCTTGACCCGAACGACCGCATCGGTGGGGCCTGGTTTCGGATCCGGCCTGTCGGAGGCGGTCAACCCCGGTCCTGTCGATGTCTTGACGAGTGCTTGCATAATGCCATTGTATACCACTCGCTCGATCCCGCCTACCCTCCCTGGGGGTTGCGTCGGAATCAGCGAGATCGGTAGGATGCCGCTATGAAGTCTCTGCGCCACAGAAATGTTATGTTGTTGGCAGGAGTCTGTTGTGCGGCGGTCGCCTGTCCCGGCCTCATCCCACCAGCGCATTCCGAATCATCACCTCAGACGGCTTCTTCGTCAGGCCTCACGAAGCGGTGGGTGCAGTTCGAGTTGGGCCAGGCGGAGTCGATAGGAGATCCCCAACCGGGCAAGCCCTTCACGCTGACGATTTTCCTGAGGGGCGTGACTTCGGGCACAACTCCAGTGGTCGCGATCTGCGAATCGATTGCGTTTCAAGGTCAAACGGTCACTCTTGAGCCAGATGCAGAGTCGTTAGCATTGAAAGGGACTGTCACGCTCGAACCAATTCTCATGAGTCGAACCACCGTCCCGCCCAGAGCGGCGCGAGTCCAAGTGACATTTGCTCGATCCCGCCAGGAGAAACTCGAACGGTTCATGCAACGGGTCGTGTATCTGACAATGGATCGCTCGGAGCCGGTCGATGAGCGTAATGAATCGTCGCCTGCGCCCCAGGAAGAGTCGCAAAGCGACATCGTCATCTTGCAAGAGGTGCAATCGGACGTGGAGCCGGTAGCAGCGGGCACTGTAGCCGAGGAGGATCTCGTCCCGTTTCCCTCATCGGGGGAGGGAGAAGCCTACTGGCAGTACGTGAGCCGTCTCATCAGCCGAAGTTAGGCC
>JACAFD010000281.1 GCA_013388555.1 Nitrospirota bacterium
CGTTGGAAGCCAGGAATGACATGGACAGGAACAGCCCAACCACTGCGAGTGTAACGATTCTCTGCTTCATGATGCGTAATCCTCCATTTGTGTGTGACTGAGTACTGTACATTGAGTTGCTCGTCCTGGACCAGAGAACACGAAGCGGCCAGGGGGGCCGCGCCCGACTTGAACTGATACGAGACCGGCCTCGTCACTTGGCTGCCACTGCTGGTCAAAGTCACAACTGCGTCTTCTTCGTCGTGGACGACACGGCAACACGTCAGCCGATGAGGGAGACAAGGGTAGCCTCTGCAATAGCGGGTACAGGCTTGCCCCCACGACTCGAAGCACACGACCGCACATGACAGGTCTTTCCATCAGCAATTGACTCTTCGAATTTAACGGTGAAGTCGGCAGGTGATTTACAACCTCGCTACACTGTAAATGCCCACCATGCGGAACCGCCGCCTGCCATATCTCGCAACGGGCAAGCGCTTCGGCAATGCTCGTGGATGTTCCAGCGCGAGTTTGAATGCGCCGGTTATCGCCGCCACGCCGCAACACAAGTCAGCCTATCGTGACGACGCTGACCAGCATGAGGGGTAAGACCGCCCATTGTTCACTAGACTCTAGAGGCTTGTCAAGTGCCGGCATTAGGCGCATGCATCGGAGATCGCCATGGCTCGCTTCCGCTGTTGTGCCCGGCCAACATAGAGGTGTTATACTGGTTGCTAAGAAAATGACCAGGGAGTGGACACCATGTTCCTAAATAGCCCGGCTAAAACCGAAATGATCAAGTTTTGGCAGTTCTTGTTTGATAACTGCAGCGAGGATTTCACCTGTGTGCTCGGCTGGATAACGGCAGGACTCCTGGTATTCCTGGGAATCGTAATGGGTTTGGGGGCGATGATGACCCGCCTGAATAAGAGACAATAGCAAAACGTCCACCTCTCTCCCGCTAGACCGCCAACAACCAGTAAAGATGTGGGTAACCGCGATTGCTACTAGTGCCCCAAACCGCCCTACTTTTTGTCCTTATGAATGTCGATAACTTCTCCCATTTCATTCACTTCGATCGTGACCGCAGAACCGACAGCGATATCCCTGAACATGCGGCTCTCGGGTCTGAGGCTATAGCCCCTTTCCCCTTCTGACGTCGACAGCGTCATCTGGGACTTGCCATTATCAATCGATGAAAGCGTACCAGTGATGAAGCGAGACGCCTTGCCGGGCTGTCCTTTCGGATGGGCAGCCATAACCATGTTGCCTTCGTTGACCCAGAGCGTCATTTCATCACCGACTTTTGGGACGGGCTTGCCTTGACGAAAGGCCGCCGCTTCGGTCAGCGTAAGCGTGGCTCCGGTAGGCGACTTGACTAGAATGAGACCGGACTTGAGCTCAGTCACTACCCCCTCCACCTTTTTATGCCCGGCTTTCATATGAGCGACATCTTCCGGGTTCGCCGGATCCGATTGGGCTGCCAGAGGAGTCATCAGCACGACGGTGGGTATCACGAAGAGCGAGAAAAGCGAACGTATTTTTCGACGCACGGTGTCCTCCTTTATTGTTCGATTTACCTCTATATGTCAAAATTACTATAGTCATCGTTCCCAGACTGTATAAAAACGGACACTCTGGGTCCGCATGCCTGCACAGTCTGAAAATTAGTTGCTTCTGAGTCAGCCATCTAGGAACCGTAAACAGAAGGACAGTGTGGTGTCCTCACTCCTCGGCCTGCGGGAAGTACGGAGTCCGGCCGCTCGCCTGTGACGTCATTCAATAGCGAGGAGCCTTATACGGAGCCGTATCGGTAGTGCCTCTCGCGAGATCCATATCCGCCACATCGGCAACTGCCTCAAAGCCGATCCAGCCTATGGCAAGGGTGTAGCCGATGCACTGAAGATTCCTTTGAGTGGAATTCCTGCGAACCGGATTACGGCACGTATCAAGGGACAGCGAGGCATCACGGGCGATACGCGGTACGTCTGGCGACGCTATTCGATACCACAGCTGAATTCTGGATGAATCTGCAGAAAACGTATGAACTGCGCCTTGCCGAGCAGGCTCTATCGGGCAAGGTCAGGGAGCATATTGAGCAACACAGGAGAGTCCTCATCCCGGTTTGATGGGGAGAGAATCCGTTCCAGACTTGAAATAATCCACGCCGTGTCCTTACTTGCCGATCAATCTACAAAGACTCCCGGTACCGTTTCTTTCTCACGGTACGCTTTCTTTCATCCCACATTGTAAGAACTGACTGTCCTGGCAGCGCCGCGCCATCTCCTGCGCCTGCTCAATCTGCGCGGCGGTCAGGTCTGAAGCCACGGTGGTTTGATTCATGGTTGCAGTCTTCACATCATCGCCTCTCGACCCTGCGACCGCGACAGTGAGCCACATGTACGCGCGAATCACGTCCTTCGGCAGGCCCTGCCCGCGGGCATACAACACGCCGAGATTGCTCTGCGCCCGCGCATGTCCCTGCTCAGCCGCCCGACGATACCACCGCCCGGCTTCTTCATAGCTCTGCGACACCCCCTGCCCGTTGTCATACCTCACAGCCAGATTGAACTGCGCCACCGCGTCCCCCTGGTCAGCCGCCCGCCGGTACCACTGCCCGGCCATTTCATAATTCCGCGGTACGCCCTGTCCATTGGCATACAGCACACCCAACTGAAACTGTGCGAGCGCATCTCCCTGTTCAGCCGCACTCCGGTACCATTGTATGGCCAGGCGATAGTCCTTCGGCAGGCCCTGCCCGCGGGCATACAACACGCCGAGATTGCTCTGCGCCCGTGCATGTCCCTGCTCAGCCGCCCGACGATACCACCGCCCGGCTTCTTCATAGCTCTGCGACACCCCCTGCCCGTTGTCATACAACACACCCAGCTGGAACTGTGCCGCAGCCACTCCCTGCTCCGCTGCCCGCCGGTACCACTGTCCGGCCAAGTCATAACTCTGCGGCATACCCTGCCCACCGGCAGACAGCACACCGGCTTGGAACTGTGCCGCGGCGTCTCCCTGGTCAGCCGCTTTCTGATACCACTCGGCGGCCGCTTCATAGCTCTGCGACACCCCCTGCCCGTTGGCATAGAGCACACCCAGAACACTCTGTGCCCCTGCATGTCCTTGTTCAGCGAGAGGACGCAAGAGTCGAGCCGCAAGGTGATAGTCATCACGGTGAATCGCAGAGACGGCATCTGTATAGGAATCGGCCGCAGAGACGGTCGCCCAAGCCGCAACCAAGAACACTACGAAGAGAACACAGCGTATCACTGAGCTGCCTTTCAACAGTCCTACAGCATCAAGGGCCACCTCAATCTGACCCCATTTCCTTTCTGTCTGTCTTGTTGCCGGAACCAGCAAACCAATCCTCTCCTCAGTATCGCTACGGCTCTGTTGGGTCCGTGACTTCGGATTGGGCCTGCATGGCGATGAGTTCAGCCTCGGGTGTGGTACGTCCTACATCGAGGAGGATGGCGACCAGCATGTCGCTCAGGACGTTCACACCGGAGCGGGCTCGGGCAATGATCCAATCCACCGTCATGATAAGTGGAATGGCTGCACCGATGACATGAGGCGGCAAGCCTGCAGCTGAGAGAACGAGCGGCAACACGATCATTCCGGCTTCCGGAATGCCGGCCACGCCGGCCCCCGCAATCATCGACGCGGTAACGATCAGCACCTGACTGCCCATCGATAGGTCGAAGCCCAACGCTTGCGCGAGAAAGAGCGCGGCCATCGCTTCATAGAGGGTGATGCCGTCATTGTTGAGGCTCGTGCCGACACAGGCGGCAAGGCGCGCTGATTGAGGCGAGACCTGCATGCGATCGAGGCACCGGAGGGTGACTGGCACAGCGGCGAGACTGCTGTTGCACGACACGCCGGTCATGATCGCGTCGGCCCCCTGTCCCAGATAGACCTTCGGCGACTTCTTCCCTATCAGCCAGGCGACGAGAGGGTAGTAGCCAAGTGCGTGGATGGCGAGGCCCACGAGCATGGTGATGAGGAATAACCAAAGGACGGCGAAGACGCCGATGCCCGCTTTGCCGACGACCTGGGCGACGACGCCGAAGACAGCGAGCGGCACCGCAAGGATGATCCATCCGAGCATTTGCACGAGCCAGGAATAAATGTGCTCAATGACCCGCACGAGGGTATGAATGACTCCACGACTCCGGTCTGTATTGCCATGCAAGCGGCGAAGGGTGGCGCCGATGCACAGGGCAAGAAGTACGACTCCAATGATGTTGCCGCTTGAAAACGGCGCCATGATGGTGCGGGGGATATAGGACGCGAGGTATTCGATCGGACTCTGTGTCCCGGTCTCCACTGTTGCGGTAGCACCTGTCGATGGCTTGGAGCTTGGCACGACGTTCAGCAATTCGTCGACGCGGCCTAACCAGGCGAGACCCGGCTGCCAGGTATTCATGATCACGAGGCCGATTGTCATGGCTACGGAGACGTTGATGAGGCAGATAAGGAGCAGCTTGGCCCCCTGGCGTAGCGGCAGATTGGTGCGGATGAGTGCATCGAGTATCGCAAAGAAGATGAGCGGGATGGCGAGGGTCTTGAGCAGCGTCACAAGCAGCAGGCCAAGCCATCCCAGATCCTCGTTACGTAGGCCGCCCAGATACGACTCTTGACCAAAGACCACTCCCAGCAAAGCGCCACAAGCCACGGCGATGAGCACTTGTGTGTAGAGGGGCAGCGGGATTAAGCGTGGTGTAGTCTGCATAGTGGCGTTGCGGGGATCGAGGAAGAATACCTTTTTCCCTGCAAGAAAGCACCCAAGCTTAAGAGAGAGTTAGCCCCGTCCAGCGGGCCAATCGCAAGGAGGAGATCCCCGAACAAATGATAAAAATCGACGGCCTACCGGAACTCAAAGGGGCCGCATTGGGAGGTCACGGAACAACAGACGGGGAAGCGACGGAGGGGCCGAATCGAGAAAGGTATAGGGCCTCTCGCAGGGACGCCTGTGTAGAAGGGCAAGGATCAAACCAGAGCGAGTCTTTTGGGATATTCGAGCTGCCCTCCTCAAAGGCACGATCTCGTCACTGGGCCACCAGAGCGCGGTCCTCGCGTCCGCGGGCGGAATAGGCAGAGGCCTGAACGTCGCGGGTGAGGCACTCGCGGCCAAATGTAATCAGATGGTGCCCGACCATTGCGATCTGGAACACCGACTCGACGTTACCCTGACGCAGTTCCCGCCAGGTCATCTTCCAGAATTCTCTCCGGTAATCGCTACAGATCCCGACCCGCCAGGCGGTGCGCGAGAAGACCTCGACTGCGCGCCGGACGTTGGCCCAGC
>JACAFD010000128.1 GCA_013388555.1 Nitrospirota bacterium
CCACCGAATCAGCAAATTCCCTTGGGGCAGATGGGACAAGCTCATGAACTGCGTCCATGAGCCCACTCTGCATAGCACGCAACCATGAAGATGGCAAGGTTGTCCGCGGGATATCAGTGCTGACGCACGTCTCACAAACCCGAGGTTCAAGCGTCTGTTTCCGGCGGACTTTGTCGGAGTCTCGCCGGATCGCAGATGGTCGATAGGTAGAATCTCAGGTCTCGGGCAATACCAGGGCCTTAGATCTTGGGCTTTTCTTTCAGACTGGACATAGGTCCGCCCCTTTGCCCCTGATGGGGGCAATTTGACCTTTGTCGATCATCCGATCGTGGCGCTATACTAGCCGGAGCTGAAATGGGGCGGCACGGCGCTCCTCGATCCATGCTGGATCCAGCCATGGGCCGGCTATGGTTTGGCGAACCAAGGAGATCAGACCTCTAATCCCTGTATCTTTGATGATTTTTGCAAGCCGCTCCGAGTATTGAGCCATGACATTGAACATGTGGCCCAGTTGCATCAGGTAATGGTATCCCTTCATGGCATTCCAGTCGTACGCAAAGCAGTGTTCATACTGATAACCATGATGTTTCTCCACCAGAAAACCCGTCTCTATGGTCCACCGGGAGCGTGCGCCCAAATTGCATCGCTCGTGGAGGTTCGACCTGTTGAGAGGCTCGCTGGATATCCAAAGATGCCGAGCGCTCTTTGAAACCTCCCGCGGGCCGCCCTTCTCGATCTCCTGCCAAGTCTCCAGGCATTCAACCACATGAATGATCTCGGTCTTCTTTCCGTTCGGACCAAAGCCGTACTCTATGTCGTTTGCCCATGTGAAATACTGCTTTCTGTTGCCCCAGTTACGAACATACCGGTTTTTGGGCTCCAGCTCACTGATGGCGTCAAATTCCCCATGTACGGTGGGCAAGCTCTTGTTCTGTAAAACGATCATAAATTGCCATTTGTATTTGCGGCACAGTTCCATCACCGGACCGTTGGCGTAAAGGCCATCCAGCAAAACCATGATCCGCAAAGCAGGAAATGCCTCTTTGATGCGCCCTGCCAGCCGATAAAATCCCTTGAGCTCACAGTCCTGCTTACTGTCACCAGAATCGCCTTGCGTGTAACTCAGGAACTCGCTCATCAAAGGAATGCTCATTCCGTCACGAAATGCCAGACTGGCCTGTAAAACGTAAACATAATACTGGGTTTGCGGGGTATCGTCGTTCTTGAAAGTTCGTTGCAAACACTGTTCATCCCAGAGCCAGTCGCGAGTCAGCTTCTGGGTGCCATCTACCGCAATAGGGTAACAGTTCTCTATCAAATACCGACGAAACTTCTTCTTCCTCATCCCTTCCCGCAGCAGCTCGATCTGCGCGCTCTCGATCTGCCCCACATCAATCTCCCACAAGAGACGTTTCAGGGTATCGTGATGGGGCACGTCCTCAAGTTCCGGGAAGACAAGCTTCAGGTTCTCCCAAAACATCGGGCGGGTCATTTCCCTGTTGGCCTCCCGAGAGGAGCTCATTTGCATTACAAACACCAGTATCCCGTAGATTAACAGGACCGTAAGCTTATGCTTCGTCTTCTTGGGGTTTCTCGGGTCCGCAATCTTGGAGAGCCGCCCGAGAAGTAGCGGCAGCTTGGCGCGAAACACCTTCAATTGCTCCCAGACCACCTCGTTGCGGCCTGCACGCTCCTCCTCCAGGTCCTGGTAGGCGCACTTGTGATTAGCGATCGTAGCGTGCGATGAGCATTCCAATCCCTTCCTTTTCAGCTCCTCCCGCAGTGCCTTTTGGGCTCGCTTCCTTTCCTTCCTGTGCGCTTTGATCTCTTCCCGATTCGGCCGACGGCTGGGTTTGCTCATGTTTTGACCTCCCAACCGTTCATTAAGAACAAAGCACTGTGCGAAAATCATCCACCAGCGGCTTAACAAAAATCTTCTTGGGACTCGTTGTGTAGCTCTTGCCCTGGCGGACCAGTCCTTCTCCCGAAGTCAGTCCAAGATATTGCCAGTTCGCTGCCCGGTAACAGGTTCCTTCATAGTATCGAGGATCAACAAAGGTCTCCAGCAATACCGGGCGATAACTCCACCTCTCCTGCCAGTCATCCCTTATGCGCCTTACGGCCTGACCCAATACGTGACTTGCCAAACACTTCACCTTCACCCATGGAAAAATCACAAATCGCGTATTGTTCACTACCCAGCCAAGACGCCTCAATCGCGAGCTTTCGTTCCAACCGATCCACCGATCCCGCTCTCCCAATGACTTCGCGGCCCCGGAAAACAATAAACAACCCAACCTACCGCGCTCGCTCTCAACAAAGTACCGTGCAAAACAGCCAAATGGCCGCTTGTAACCGAGGTAGTGGTATCGGTGCACGTATTCATTCCAAAGCTCCGTCTGTTCCCTGCCCCTTGCCACTTCCAGCCGAACAGGCCCTACCTCTCCGAGGCTGTCCCCTATTTGCGGCGGTGGCGCCGTCCGCTCAGTCAGGCACGGCTTTTTCAACTCCTTCCGCGAGGACACATGCTTGTCGGGAAGCCTCAAAAACCCTTCCGACTCCAGCTTCCCCAGGAGCTTCAAGCAGGCATCCGCCTTGGGACTGCCAGAGGCACTATGCCATCCTAAATGCTCACAAACCGTCATCGCCAGTTCTTCGCGGCTCAGCCGACAAAATGTCGCAACGGTCTCCCTGATTTCCTCTATCTCTGCAATGCTGATTTCTCGGCCGCACTGAACCAGATGGTCATCTCTTCTCTGATGCATAGCGCTATTCCTCCTGTTCAACCCGGAATCGTTCTACGCTACACTACCAGGGCGCGTTTCTCGTGTCTACCCCTATTTTGCGACAGATTATTTCTCTCGACCCCTCCATGCCCGCGTCTCACCGCAATGCGCATACTCGTGCGTCAGCACTGGGGATTTAGCAATTATCGCATCTTCAGATATCTCGATTCATCGGGGCATGACTTTCAATGCATCGCAGGGAGTATTGAAGAAATCAAGGTACAATGCGACCGCAACCCGGAATGCGTCGCATTTAATTCCCTTGGATATCTCAAATACCGAATCAGACCTGCAAGAGAATGGATACCCAGAAGAAACACTGAGTTTGCTCTCTATGTTAAGAAACAAGCCTCCTCCGGGATTCAGCGCAAATCGGAGCCACTTCCTCACAGCCGTACCGCATCCGCCATCAGAGACTTCAGGATGATGGATGTTCCAACGATTAAGATTTTCAAGAAACGCCACGCTGGCATGTATGACAGTTTACGGGTCGGTTGGGATCTGTTGACCAA
>JACAFD010000259.1 GCA_013388555.1 Nitrospirota bacterium
CGCCACCAGCATGGCTGTCACCAGATCGCGCAGAAGGAATTCTTCCCCGGGCCGGAATTGGTAGGACGAATGATGAATGAGCGCGCGGCTATCGATCTTCACGACCTCTTGAAGCGGCGCTGATTCCAAGGCAATCAGCGCGGTCATGATTTTTGTGAGGCTGGCGGGAGGAAGCCGGCGGGCCGGATCTTTTTCTAACAGGACGCGGCCGGATTTCAATTCGACCATATACAGCGCCGAGGCCTTGATCGACGGCTTGGCCGGAAGTTCCTCGGCGCGAATGTCGACGGCACACAGCATGGCGGTCATGGCCATGCCGAGAACGAGCGATCCTTCGCGCCCGATTCGGGTCATCTATGTGCCTATTGTCCAAACAACTTTTTCAACATGCCGCCGGCCTTCTCTATATCGGACTTATCGTCGGCGGGCGGTTCCGTTTCCTGGACCGGTGGAGTCTCTTGCGGTGTCACGATCTGGGGCCTCGTGCCAGATTTTCGCGTACTGGGCGGAGGCATACCGCTCATGTCAGGCCGGCCCATCGCGCCGCTCATCATTCCTGCCATGTCGAATTTCATGAATCCTTCCGGTATCTCGAACAGTGCGGGGTCCTGCCTGCCGATCATTACGTTCTTGAGTTCCGTCAGCATCCGCTTCTTGTCATTGCCTTCTTTGTACAGCAGATCTTGCTTGATGGAAATTCCCTCCTTCGTCCGCCAGGAGAAGCCGCCGTATTTTTTTCCGTCGGTGCTGGTGGCAATGGTCTTGTACTTCGTCGTTTTCATGCCGTTTAGCATCTCTTCGCCCATCACCGTGTCTTCATACGTCCACTGCGAAGTATCGGTGCCCTTGCTTTTTCCCGTTATCATCGAATTTTCCATATACATTTTCTCGGACGGCATGAGGATCCACATGACTTTCGTGTCGTATCGGAAAATCTGAATCCCTCCATCGCCTTCACCGGTCAGCATCTCCTTGCGCTCCTTGGTTGGAGTCACATAGACATGCTGCTGGATGGTGCCTTCTTCACTTTGGATCGTCGAATCCGCTGAATATTCTATCTGAGGACGGCTCAGCTGGGCCGCCCAAACCGTTGTCGCACCGAGCACACTGGCGAGCGTAATCAATGCGCACAGACGTCGTAACATGACAGGCTCCTTCCTGAGATGTGTCGCAGGCTGGTGGTGGTTTGTGTGACTCCCATCCGGGTGCAGCTCCGAGCTTGTGAGGGATAGAACGTGGAATCGGGGTGAAAGAGTATCCCTTGCTCAAAGAGAAGTAAAGTGGGGCGGGGAGACGAGGCTGGTGGATACGCGGGGGTGTTTAGAGTAGACTGGCTTTCCGACGAACATATCTGTTCACCTCGCCATGATGCGAGGTGCGTGTCGTGAATCGCCGTCGCGTGCCATTCAAGAGGAGACATGGAATGAACGATCAAGAAACAACAAAGGCGGTAGGGATTCTCAACCGGATTATGGAGCATGAGTTAGCAGGAGTCGTGCGCTACATGCACTACTCGCTGATGATCTATGGGTATAACCGTATTCCGATCGTATCATGGCTGAAGAGTAATGCGGATGAGAGCCTGGCCCATGCGCATAAAGCCGGGGAACTAGTCACCTTATTGGGGGGCCATCCGTCGCTGAAAATCGGCACGTTGCTGGAAACGGAGAAACACGACGTGGGGGATATTTTACGCGAAAGCTTGGAGCACGAGAAAGTCGCCATCGCTGCATATTATGAGCTCCTGAAACTCTCCGAAGGAAAGTCCGTCCTTCTGGAAGAGTATGCCCGAGAGATGATTGTCGGTGAAGAGCTGCATCTGGACGAAGTGAATAAGATGTTGCGTAAGTCAGGTGATGTGCAACCGTTCCGATCCTAGCGATTCTCGGGCATTTCATAAGCCGCTAACTCGCCCGTAAAAGGGTACGCCTGCTAGAGGTATGCCGGTCGATCGAGTGTGGCTCAGCGCTTGGTACATCCTCGAGAGCAACAGAATCATCGACAATCCAACAACGAAGACCTATAACGCACCTCCATAAGAAAGCGGGCCAGAACCCGAGTGAACGGCACTCGGCAGCGCGGCGCTTTCGGAAAGATTGGGAACGGACAGAGATGGTTTCTCCAACAACCCAGGCAGTGTCAGGCGACGCACAGGAGAAGATTGATTCACTCATTGCCAAGGAACTCGGGGTGAGACCCGATCAGGTTAAGGCTGCGGTTGCCCTGCTCGACGAAGGTTCGACCGTGCCGTTCATCGCACGGTACCGAAAGGAGGCCACCGGCAATCTGGATGATACGCACCTGCGCACGTTGGAAGAGCGCCTTCTCTATCTTAGGGAGCTGGAGCTGCGCCGCGCGGCTATTCTGGCTTCGATCGATGAACAGGGCAAAATGACCGACGCGCTACGAGGCATGATCGAGGCGGCTGCGACGAAGCAATTGTTGGAAGATCTCTACTTACCCTACAAGCCTAAGCGCCGCACGCGCGCGCAGATTGCGCGCGGGGCAGGGCTGGAGCCGCTGGCCGATGCATTGTTTGCCAATCCGACGCTCGATCCAGAGCAGGAAGCCATGAAGTATCTGAACGTCAAGCCTGCTGTCGAGGGCGTCGAGGTCTTCAACGTGCCGGACGCTAAATCGGCGCTCGAGGGTGCACGGGACATTCTAGCCGAGCGTTTTGCTGAGACTGCCGAACTGCTCGCCAAATTGCGTACGCGCCTGTGGGACCAGGGGGTGGTGACATCCACTGTGATGAAAGACAAGGAAACGGCCCATGAAGAAAAATTCCG
>JACAFD010000237.1 GCA_013388555.1 Nitrospirota bacterium
CCGATCGAGGATGCGCTGACGTCCCAGGTGCCGCAAGTCCAACAAGACGCACCCGTCGACCCCGCGACCTTCGAGTATTTCCTGCCCGATGGCCAGTGACACTGTGGAACGGGTGGCTAATTCCATCTGCTGTGGGGCATAGGCCTTCATGAACCGTTCACCTCGCGTATTCAGAAGGTAGCCGCCTTCCCCGCGAGCGCCTTCGGTGATGAGGATGCCAGTTCCCTTGAGTGTGGTGGGATGGAACTGGACAAACTCCATGTCTGCCAATGCCGCACCAGCACGATACGCGAGCGCCACGCCGTCGCCGGTGTTGATCACGGCATTCGTGCTCGTTAGAAACACCCGCCCGCTGCCTCCCGTAGCCAAAATGACGGCTTTGGCTCCGATCGCGTGCAACCCTCCATGGAGCAGGTCCCACGCGACCACGCCCCGGCAGGCTCCGTCCTCCATGATCAACGATGTGACATACCATTCTTCATACACGGCGATGTGCCGTTTGAGCAGCTGCTCGTACATGGCGTGGAGGATGGCGTGGCCGGTACGATCGGCGGCGTAGCAGGTGCGGGGAAAACCTGCTCCACCGAACGGACGTTGTGCGATGCGTCCCTGATCGTTTCGGCTGAAGATGACTCCCAAACGTTCTAGTTCGTGAATGTCGTCCGGCGCTTCGCGACACATGGCCTCGATGGCATCCTGATCGCCGAGGTAGAGCCCGCCCTTCGCGGTGTCGAAGGCATGGGCTTCCCAGGAATCGTTCTCTCCCAGTGCCGCATTGATACCTCCTTGCGCTGCCACAGAGTGGCTGCGGACCGGATGCACCTTGGATATCACGGCGACGTTGAGATCCGGCGGTGCGGCAACCGCCGCCCTCATCCCCGCCAATCCTGCTCCGATGATCACAATATCGTGTAATTTCACAGTCAGCCATCTGGACAAGAAGAGAATGTCTCAGCAGGAGACTCAAAAAGCTCGTCCGGCAAGGCCGCAGCGAGTGAAGGCCCGAGGCGTACCCTGAAGGGTACGTTGAGGGTCTGAACGATGCGAGAACGAAGCCGGCGAACTTTTTCAGTCTCCTGCCTAGTCTGCACTCATACGTGACTCGTAGTCCGAAGGCAAGCCCAGAAACTTTTGCACGGCTCTTGGAGAATTGGGGGTGAGCGTGGTAGTCTGCGGGCCGCACATGAGTCAATCAATCAGTACAACAGGACTCTCGACCGAAGAGAGATATCCGCAACACAATACGGAAACCATGGCCACACTGGATTTTCTGAGCCCGACCGACGCGTTTATCCATCGCCATCTCGGCCCGACCGAGGCCGATGCCAGCGAGATGCTGGCTACCCTCGGCATGCAGTCGCTGGAGGAGTTGAGCGAGGCAACCCTGCCCACCGATATTCGTATGCAGAAGGAATTGGCTTTGCCTCATCACCGCGGGGAACAAGCCGTGTTGCAAGAGATCCGCTCCATCGCAGCAAAAAACAGGGTCTACCGTTCATTGATCGGCATGGGTTATTACGACTGCATTACACCAGGCGTGATTCAACGGAATATTTTCGAGAACCCGTCTTGGTATACTCAATACACACCCTACCAGGCTGAGATTGCCCAGGGCCGTTTGGAAGCACTCGTAAATTTTCAAACGCTGGTCGCCGATCTCACCGGCTTGCCCCTGGCCAATGCCTCGCTCCTGGACGAAGCTACGGCAGCAGCGGAAGCGATGGCTATGTGCCTCGCTATCTCCCGATCGTCCGGCCTTGAACGGACAGAGTTCTTCGCCTCGCAAGACTGCCACCCCCAAACCATAGCTGTGATGCAGACGCGAGCTGAACCTCTCGGCATGACGCTCCGCGTGGGGCGGACGACGACCATCGATTTCTCCAACCCTCGGTTGGCCGGCATTTTGCTGCAGTATCCGGCCACCGACGGCTATGTTGGTGATTACAGTGCGCTGGTTGTGGAGGCTCACGCGAACGGGATTCTTGTGGTGGTCGCCACCGATTTGCTGGCCTTGACCCTCTTGCGCTCGCCGGGAGAATTTGGAGCCGATATTGCTGTTGGTTCCAGCCAACGATTCGGGGTCCCGCTCGGATTTGGCGGTCCCCATGCCGCATTTCTATCAGCTGCTGAAAAATTCAAACGGCAGATTCCAGGACGCATCGTCGGAGTATCCAAAGATGTCACAGGGAAGACAGCCTACCGACTCTCTCTGCAGACCCGTGAACAACACATCAGACGTGAAAAGGCAACCAGCAACATTTGCACGGCGCAGGTGCTCCTAGCCATCATGGCGAGCATGTATGCCGTCTACCATGGCCCGGAGGGTTTGCGGCGGATTGCCGAGCGCATACACGGCCTGGCCGTGGTGCTGGCCGAGGGTTTGCGGCAGCTCGGATTCGATGTCACAGCAGCAGTGTATTTTGACACGATTCTGGTGCGTCTGACGAAGATGCAGTCCGAGTCCATCATGATGAGGGCCAGCGAAGGAGGCATCAATCTTCGCCGACATGAGGATCACTCCATCGGGATCGCGCTGGATGAGGTGAGCACGGAGGACGAAGTCGAACGTCTGATTAAAATATTTGTCGGTCATGATCGTCTGCCTTTTCATGTGAGGGACTTGAGCCAGAACGTCATCACGAGTTTTCCGTCGAATCTCGCCCGCACCAGCCGGTATCTGACCCACGACGTGTTCAATCGCTTTCACGCAGAGCATGAAATGCTTCGGTATATCCACCGTCTCGAGGCGAAGGATCTGTCGCTCGTTCATTCGATGATTCCTTTGGGGTCCTGCACCATGAAGTTGAATGCAACGGCCGAGATGTTGCCGGTCACCTGGCCGGAGTTTTCACGGCTTCATCCCTTTGCGCCGGTCGAGCAAACGAAAGGGTATCAAGAGCTGTTCCGTCAGCTGGAGGCCTGGCTGGCTGAGATCACCGGACTTTCCGCCGTGTCCTTGCAGCCGAACGCGGGCTCTCAAGGGGAATATACGGGGCTGATGTTGATCCGGGCGTACCACCGAAGCAGGGGTGAAGTGCATCGGGACGTCTGCTTGATTCCCCTGTCCGCCCACGGCACGAATCCAGCCAGCGCTGCTATGGTGGGCATGACGGTCGTAACGGTTGCCTGCGACCGACAGGGCAATGTGGATTTGCCAGACCTTGAGGCCAAGGCCGCTCAGCATCGGGAACGGCTGTCGGCTCTCATGCTGACCTACCCCTCGACTCACGGCGTCTTCGAAGCGGATGTGCGGCGCATTTGTCAGATCGTCCATACGCACGGCGGACAAGTCTATATGGATGGGGCCAACATGAATGCACAGGTGGGACTCTGTCGGCCAGGGGATATCGGCGCGGATGTCTGCCATCTGAATCTGCACAAGACATTCTGTATCCCCCATGGCGGGGGAGGGCCTGGGATGGGGCCGATTACTGCAGCGAGGCACCTGGCGTCGTTTCTTCCCAACCATCCGGTCACGCAAGTGGGCGGACAAGATTCCATCGGGCCGGTGTCGGCGGCGCCGTACGGCAGCCCCAGCATCGTGACGATCTCCTGGGTCTACATTGCCCTGATGGGACGCGACGGCTTGACCAAGGCGACGCAGACGGCGATCTTAAGCGCCAACTATATGGCCAAGCGGCTGGAGAAATACTATCCCGTTCTCTACAAAGGAGCGTCCGGATTTGTCGCGCACGAGTTTATTCTCGATCTTCGTCAGTTCAAGGAGACGGCGGGGATTGAAGCGATGGATGTGGCAAAGCGATTGATGGATTATGGGTTTCATGCTCCGACGGTTTCGTTCCCGGTTGCCGGGACGCTCATGATCGAACCGACGGAGAGCGAATCAAAAGCCGAAATGGACCGGTTCTGCGAAGCGTTGATCATGATTCATGCGGAGATACAAGACATCGTCGAGGGGCGCCAGCCCCGCACCGACAATCTGCTGAAAAATGCCCCCCACACGGCACAGGTGGTCGTAGCCAGCGAATGGAACCGGCCCTATAGCCGTGAACTGGGGGCCTTTCCTGCTCCCTGGGTACGGGACCATAAATTCTGGCCCAGCGTGAGCCGCGTTGACGAAGCCTATGGAGATCGCCACCTCGTGTGCACGTGCCCACCGACCGACACCTACTAGGTTCGGCTGCTGAAAAAGGCCTCCAGCATCGTTCTCAGTCGTGCGTCTCCCTGCGACGTACCCTCTCGGGTACGCCTCAGTCGCCCCACTCCCTGCGGCCTTGCTGGAAGGCCTTTTTGAGCAGCCTCCAAAGAAAACACACGGAAAGGTCTCTGACTGCGTTCTCGGTCGCGTGCCTCCTTGCGACGTACCGCACAAGGGAAAAGAGCTGTTCTGACAGCTCGGGGTTGGGCGGGTGAGAAGGGTACGCCTTAGTCGTCCCGCTCCCTGCGACCTTGCCGGAGAACCGTTTTGAGCGGCCCTGACAGAGGGGCTCCCTCCATTATCCCGCTAGCTCAGGGTTCCGGGTTTCGAACTGTTTGGTGTGGCGCGCGCGGACCGGCTGGTCTCTCTTGTTTATCTGATTTGTTTCGTTTGTTTGGTTGAACCAGACAGACCGGGCTACAGCGATCCCTCGGGAGTTTGATCGAGTTTGTAGAAATCAATCGGGTCCAGCCGGCGCTGAGTCGCTTGAGTCGGCTCGCTGCCCTTGGTAAAGAGCTCGACGGTACTCGACTCTCCTTCCTGTTCGCCGTCAAGCAATCCTGTTGCCGGATCGACCTTGACGAACGTGATGCCTTCCGGGATGGTAAAGGCCATGACCGGTAGCGGTTTGAGGGCTTTCTGCATAAAATTGACCCATATAGGCAGCGCGACATGCGCTCCTGATTCCGTTTCGCCGAGTGAACGTCGATCGTCAAACCCGACGTAGATGCCGGTAACCAGGTTCGGCGCACCACCGATAAACCAGGCGTTGATAAACTCGTCTGTGGTTCCGGTTTTCCCCGCAATCGGCCGCCCGATTACTTTGGCCGCCTGACCGGTCCCCTTTTGGATCACGTCCTCCATCATGTTCGTGATCAGGTACGCCGTTTCTTTGGAGATCACTTCTTGTGGGTGCGGTTCGGTCAACTCAAGTACGTTTCCCGCATTGTCCTTAATAAACTGAATCGCATAGGGCTCCGCACGGGTTCCCTGATTGAGCATCACGCAATAGGTGGAGGTCAGTTCCATCAGCCCAACGGAGGAGGAGCCGAGCCCCAGCGACAGGTCTGCTGCCAACGGACTGGTAATCCCGACCGTCTTCGCAAACTCTATGACACTCTTTACGCCAATCTTATCCAACAACCGGACCGTCGCCAGGTTGTGCGAGTGGGCTAGGGCATCCCGCAAACTCACCATGCCATGGATTTTCCTTCCATAATTCTCTGGTTTCCACGTTTTTTCATCCTGGTCCTGCTCATAGACAACCGGTGCGTCGAGGATCACCGACGCGGGGCTCATCCCCTGACTCACAGCCGTCGCGTAAATGACCGGCTTGAAGGAGGACCCGGGCTGACGTTTTGCTTGCACGGCCCGATTGTACTCGCTACGAGCGAAATCGTAGCCCCCGACCATCGCCCGAATGGCACCCTTGCCTGGCTCCATTGCAATCAACCCTCCCTCGACGAGAGGAGTCTGTTCAAGTTGTACATGGACGATGCCACGCTCCACCTTTTTCACCATCACCTCGATCACGTCGCCGGGCTTCAGCACTTGCTTGAGGTTCGGGTTGACAGCGACATCTTTCTTCGTATCCGGCCCCGTGAGGCGGCGTTTCGCCCAGGCCATGTCGTCAAAAGCGAGGTTGGCCGCCGTTGCGCCGATCTGTACCAGGAATTGGTCTTTCCCCACTTTGGTGACGACCCCCTCGCGATAATCTCCTACTTTTGGCGCCTGATCAGTCGTCGCTGTGACCAGGGGAGGGGTTGGCGCGGTCATATCTACCGTTCGGAGCGGGCCGCGCCACCCCTGGCGCTTATCCAGTTCGCGCAGGCCGGCTGCAAATGCGGCTTCAGCAGCTTTCTGCATCTCCATATTCAATGTCGTAAAGACTTTGAGCCCGCCCTTGTAGACCATCGCTTCGCCGTACTTCGCAACCAGCAGCTGTCGTATATACTCCACAAAGTAGGGCGCGGCCTGTTCGATACCAGGGCGCCGGAAATTGAGTATCTCCGTTGCAGCCTGTTCGCGTTCTGCCGCGGTGATGAATTTTGCTTCCTCCATGCGTGCCAGCACATGTTCCTGTCGCTTTTTAGCGCGATCGTAAGCTTTGAAAGGCGAGTAGTGGTTCGGCGACTTCGGGAGACCGGCTAGAAATGCCGATTCTCCGATCGTGAGGGAGGAGAGGTCTTTCCCGAAATACGATTGAGCGGCAGAGGCGACACCATAGGCACCTTGTCCGAAGTAAATCTGATTCAAATAGAGCTCGAGGATTTGCTCTTTCGTCAGGACCAATTCCATCTTGTAGGCCAGAATGAGCTCGCGGACTTTGCGGTCAAAGGTGCGTTCGGAGGAGAGGAACAGCGACCGCGCCAACTGTTGGGTAATGGTGCTGGCCCCTTCGACCTTGCCGCCTCGACGCACATTCGTCCAGGCCGCACGGAGCATGCCGATGTAGTCGAGCCCGGGATGTTCGAAAAACCGGACATCCTCGACCGCCACGACCGCACGTCGCAAGCTTTCTGGAATTTCCGCCACGGGAGTGAGGATGCGGCGTTCAATGAAAAATTGACCGATGAGTTGCTGATCGGACGAATAGACCTGAGTCACCAGGCTCGGCTGATAAGTCCCCAACTGGTCCAACGCAGGAAGGTCTTTCGAGAGGTACAGGATCACGCCGCCGACTGCCACGCCGCCGACCAAGATGGTCGCTCCTAGAGCGAGTAGCGAGATGTGCCACCAGCGCCACGGCCGGCGGGGGAGAGGGCGGCGTGGCGGGTCCTGAAGCTGTATCGGTCGATCTATCATAGGTACGCGGGGTTACTTGCGAAGGAGGCTTCTTTTCGGGAGAAGAATACCCCTGTCACCATACCGTGGAGGCTCTCAAAACTCAAGCCGCGGCAGGTTTGTGAGCCTCCCGCACCTATCTGCATACATCACTTGTACCGGACATTATGCTTCGGGTATACTTCAACACGGCGCCTGGACTTCCGGGCGTCTTTTTTTTGGGAGCATACGCAACATCTATGGATAGGACAGCCACGTCAGGATCTCCAGTTACTACGCAACTCGAGCCCGGTGAGCGCCGGAGTGATATCCGGAATATCGCGATCATTGCCCACGTCGACCATGGCAAGAC
>JACAFD010000260.1 GCA_013388555.1 Nitrospirota bacterium
AGTCCATACTGAGCGCCTATGAATAGGCAATCCGCATCCCCTTGCGATACTCTCGGGGAACGGTACCAAGCTCTGCTGGAGGTTGCGGAGGCGATCTCCGCGCACCGCGATCTCCACGAACTCTTTCGAGACCTTGCCCAGCGCCTACCTCGGGTCGTCCATGTCAATTTTGTGGCCCTGTCTTTACACGATCCTGTTCGAAACACGATGCGACTGCACACCATTCAGGCGAATGTGCCGGCTGATCTCGTAGGTGGCCATGAAGGGCCGGTCGAAGATAGTCCCGCCGGATTGGTCTGGCGGACGCAGCAGCCGGTCCTCGTACTCAATCTTGCCGAGGAACGTCGCTGGCCGAAGGTCACTCAATTCATGAGCGAGGACGGCGTCAACTCGTTTTGCGTCGTTCCCCTGACCACTGCGGTGCGGCGGCTTGGGGCGATGGGATTTTTGAGTTTGCAGAAGGAAGCCTATGGTGAAACGGACCTGGAATTTCTCCAGCAAGTCGCCAAACAAATCGCTGTGGCGGTGGACAATGTCCTCCATCATCAAGATCTGATCCATGGACAGGACCGGTTACGTCTCCTGCTGGAGGTTTCCGAATCCATTGCGGCGCACCGCGACCTTGAAGAGCTGTTTCGTGATCTCGCTCAACGGCTCCCTCAGATCGTCCCGTTCGATTACATCAACGCAGTTTTGCATGAGCCCGCGCGCGATGTCATGCGCCTGTGGCTCTTGGTGACCGCGACACCCAGCACGATCAGCCCCGGTCTGGAGCTCTCCGTCGAAGAGTCTCCCGGAGGGCTGGTGTGGAAAACCCAACAGCCTTTGACTGTGAACGATATCACACAAGAGCAACGCTTTCCGAAGCTGATGGCCATGCTGCGCGAGAACGGCGTCCAATCCTTCGGTGTAGTTCCTCTCACAACGGCGCAGCGACGTCTAGGGGCGATGGGATTTGGGAGCTATCAGCGGAGAACCTATCAGGAGTCAGAAATCAACTTCATGCAGCAGGTAGCGAATCAGGTTGCGGTTGCCGTGGACAATGTCTTGCACGCGGCGAGCGCCCAATCTGCCCAGCAGCAGCTGAAGTACGAACGAGATCGGCTACGTCTCGTGCTGGAGATCAACAACGCCGTCGTGTCGCACCTTGAATTGCCAAAACTTCTGAAAGCGATTTCCGGCTACCTTGGACGTGTGATCCCGCACGATCTCGCGTGGTTTTGTCTCTATGATCCCGCGACTCACCAATTGCAGACTCATGCGCTGGACTTCCCTAACCATCAAGACTTTGCCGAAGCGGGAGATCCCATTCCGTTGGAAGGAACCCCGGAAGGGTTGGCGTTCACGACGCAGCAGCCCGTGCTGATCAGAAATCTCAACCTCACCGAGTTTCCCGCGGAGATCATCAAGCGGGGGGCTGCCGCAGGCCTGAAATCCGGTTGCGCCGTTCCTCTGATCTCGCACGGACGAGCACTGGGCACTCTGAGCGTCGTCAGTACACGTGCGGAGGCATTCAGCGACGACGATGCGAAATTGTTCAGCTGGATCGGCGCGCAGGTTGCGCTCGCCGCTGCGAATTCAATGGCGTATCAGGAAATCTCATCGTTGAGGGACAAGCTGGCGAAGGAAAAGCTATACCTGGAGGAGGAAATCCAGACAGAGTACAACTTCGAGGAAATCATCGGGGACAGCCGAGCCCTCAAACTCGTTCTCAAAGAGGTTCAGACCGTGGCTGCGACTGACTCCACAGTCCTCATCTTGGGCGAGACAGGGAGTGGGAAGGAATTGGTTGCCCGAGCGCTCCACAATCGCAGCAATAGGCGGGAGCGAACATTCGTGAAGGTCAATTGTGCCGCAATTCCGACGGGGCTGTTAGAAAGCGAACTCTTCGGACATGAAAGAGGAGCATTCACTGGGGCGATTGCCACCAAGATCGGCCGGTTTGAGCTGGCCGACCGCGGGACGATTTTCCTTGATGAGGTGGGGGAAATTCCGTTGGAATTACAAGTCAAGTTGCTCCGAGTGCTCCAAGAGCAGGAGTTCGAACGCCTGGGCAGCACCAGGACGATTCGTGTCAATGTCCGCGTCATCGCCGCGACCAACCGCGACCTTGGTCGGATGGTCGAGGAACAGGAATTTCGCAGCGATCTCTATTATCGGCTCAAGGTCTTTCCGGTTACCGTCCCTCCCTTGCGCGACCGAGCGGAAGATATTCCCTTGTTGGTTCGACACTTTGCTCAGAAACTCGCCTTACGGATGAAGAAGCGCATCGAGACGATCCCGTCGGAGGCCATGAAAGCGCTTCAAGCCTATCACTGGCCTGGCAACGTGCGGGAGCTTGAAAATTTCATAGAGCGAGCGGTGATTCTTACACAAGGACCAGATCTGTTGGTGTCGTTGGCCGAATTGAAGCGGACGCCGAGCCATTCAACACCCTCCGGGACGACGACTCTTGAACAAGCCGAGCGTGAGCATATTCTGAAGGCGCTTCGCGAATCGGAATGGATCATTGGTGGTCCAGCCGGTGCGGCAGCCAAGCTGGGCATGAAACGGACGACCCTCCAGTCCAAAATGCAGAAGCTCAGTATCTCTCGCCCCTCTTAGTTAGGTTTTTCCCCCAACATTCGTGAACGTTTCAGACCAGTGCCGACCTTTCGGCACCGTGCCGTCACTTCGGCGGATGGTCCTCGGCACTGCTGGTATCTTGACGACAGAGATTGCTGAACGAAAGCCCTCAATACCCTCTAGTTTCAGCGACATCGATGACCCGAGTTGCGTGAGAGTTCTGCTGGAACGTGAGTTGCTGTTACCTCTCGTTATGAGTGGCAGAAGGCAAACTGGGGGATCTCTGAGGGAGGTATCGATGGATCCGGCGCTGGTTGACCCACGGCAAGAGTCGTTTGAGGTCGGGAGCTGGTCAAGAATCGGGAGAGCGGATCGTTGTCCGCGCTGTAGCGGTCTCATGGTTGCTGAGTGGTGTGAGGATCTGTCGGACTACAGCGGTCAGCGTTGCGTGCAATGCGGCGAGTTGATTGATCCGGTCATCATGCTGAATCGCCAACTGTCGTGTGGAAATACATTCAAAGGCGTATGCCGATCAACGCAATGAATCGCTATCTGAACAGGAGGGTTCAACCATGATGAAGCATGTGATAGGGGCAGGCGCTACCATGCTCATACTAATTGCAGCACTGTATCACCCCGACGTGGCCAGGGCCCATGGCGGCGCCGACATGGATCAAGACTTCTGTGCGCGCCTGGCCGGTGAC
This sequence comes from Nitrospirota bacterium, assembly GCA_013388555.1. Lineage (GTDB taxonomy): Bacteria > Nitrospirota > Nitrospiria > Nitrospirales > Nitrospiraceae > Palsa-1315. The sequence goes on from JACAFD010000260.1 coordinate 3,270, forward strand.
AGCACGGTGCATTTCAGTGCCTATCAGCCGCAATTCGGACTGAAAGAGCAGTACTGCACGGAGATTCCTCAGGAAGGCGACACCTTCCTGGTCGTGGACCTCGTGGACCCGGCGCTACGAGATGAGCCGGTCGGGATGAGGGTTATAAGGGGGAACGGGAAAAGTGAGCCAGATGGTGAGATTGTGGCGGACATACGGCCGAGCACCCACCCGGACGGAGTGCTCCGGAGCGAAGTCATGTTGGATGAGGGCCTGTATAGCGTCATCATTGCGTCGGAGAAGCATAATCTTTTGAAGCGCCCGCAGTATCTCCTACGGGTGCACATGGTTAATTACCAGAAGCTGGCACTTTCCATCGCCGGCCCGCTGATCGGCGGGCTGCTCTTTGTGTGGCTTGCGTATAGGCTCGTACGATCGAAGTGGATGCAGAGATGGTGGACTGCCGCCTCCAGTTCGTAGGAAGCCGGCGTTCAGGACAGAGATCATCAGGGAGTACACGATGGAATTGAAAATGCCAAGTCGGGAACAGGCCTACTGGGGGTTGCGCGCCATGAAAACCGTCGCTCTGGCGGATGGGGCGCTCGATGATCCGGAAATGCACATGATGGAAGCGGTCCAGCGGATCTTTGGCTCTACCCATGAATTCGAACAGCTTGCTCCAATCACGCCGGCAGAACTGGCCCGGGCGTTTCCCGACCCGCAACTCCGTCAGCAATTGGTGCAGGGATTAATCGTGATGTCCCTCATTGACGGGAAAGCCAATGCCCAGGAGACGCACCTGGTCGAACAATTCGCGCAGGCGCTGGAAGTGAGTGCTCCCGAGGTGAAGGACCTGCGGCATGTCCTGAAGGGAGAGATCTTGCAGTTGCGCCTCGATCTGGTGCGTCGATTCTGGCTGAGAGACAAAGTCAAAGAGATCTGGAACACAGCGGGAATCCGGGGCCTCTACAAATTTATGCGAGGGATGATCGGAAAGGATGAGGACGCGGCATTGGCCGCCCGCTACCAGGCCTTGGAGCACTATCCTGCCGGTTCGCTGGGCCGTGCCTATTGGGAGTACTGCCGAGATAACGGTTTTGCGCTTCCTGGGGAAAAGGGCGGAGCATCTGAACCGATTCTCTTCCACGATTGCGCGCACGTGTTATCCGGCTACGGAACGGATCCGGAAGGTGAAGTCCAAGTGGCCTGTTTCAGCGCAGGGTTTCAGCGGCGTGACCCGTGGCTCTTCGTCTTCTTTGTCCTGCTGCAATTCCACGTGGGCATACGCATGACGCCCATCACCAAAGCCAGAACGGGATTCTTCAATCCGACGAAGGCGCTGATCGCGATTCGGCGGGGGGCCGCCATGAACGTGGATCTGAACAACGGCTGGGACTACTGGCCGGTCATGAGAGAGCAGATCGAGGAACTCCGCAGGCGGTACAACATCCTCTCAGTAGAAGCATTCCTGCCGGCGAGTCGTGAAACTATTACGACCGAGGTCTAAGGGGGAATGTGTTTCTGAGTCAACACAGGGGCATGTCATCCTGATATCACATCACCAGCAAAGGACGAACACATGGCACTAGCAAATCGCTATCTGACATCCTGGGAGAACTATTGGAGTACGCTGACCGGAACTCCTGGCGAAGTCTTTTGGGATGCCGATCCTGTTCATGCGGCCCAACAGGATTTGGCGCTGTTCCAAGGCTACCTCAATCCGCAGCTCCCGATGATTGATTTGGGCTGTGGAAACGGCACACAAACGCGTTTCCTAGGTGATCATTTTGCAAGGGTGATTGGTACAGAAATCGCGCCGGCCGCCGTTCAGATTGCCCGAACAACCAATGCGACCGGCAACATCACGTACCGCGTGCTTGATATGCTCCATCCTGATGATGCGCAGGCTCTTCACGAGGAGGTCGGTGATGCCAATATCTATCTACGAGCGGTGTTGCATCAACTGTCACCCGCCGACCAACCGACGGCGATCCAAAGTATCGAGCGGCTCCTCGGGGCCACTGGAACATTGTTTCTGATCGAGCTGTCATCGGCCGCCGAGCCCTTCTTTGCCCAGCTGATTCAACAGTATGGACCGCCCCCCGGCCTTGCGCGGGTGTTTCAGCATCAGATCACGCCAGGCATGTTGCATGAAAACAGCTTGGCATCATTGTTTCCAGCGGACCGCTTCACGCTTCTTAAGACCGGGCCGAGCCACGTTCGTACCGTACACAGCCTTCCCACGGGTGAAGTTGTGAAAGTCCCGGCCTTCTACGCCGTTATTCGGCGATGGCTGAGCTGAGGCTCGCTGGGAACGAGTCAGTCGTTGTCTGCTGGAACAGCATGTGCTGATGTATCTGAGCAAGAGGGTCAAGAAATGTTGAAGATCACCGGACAGCGAAATGCAGCACCGGACTCCATGTCGCTCATACTTGAAGGGCGGCTGGCAGGTCCTTGGGTAGAGGAACTGCATTCTTATTGGCGTCAGATGTCTGTGAATCAACAGAGTTGCACTGTGGTCGACTTGACCGGCGTGACGTTTATTGATGCCAACGGCAAATCGCTGTTGATCAAGCTATGGCAACAAGGGGCAGAATTTCGCGCGGCAGGTTGTATGACCAGATGTATCGTCGAAGAGATTACGAAAACCGGCCGTACGGGTTCATCTCGCGTAAGTCGAAAAGATACAGGAGAAGGGAGCTGAGCACACTCATGTCTTGGTTGGTTGTGTTCATGACCGTCACCACCTTCCCGTTCTTGGGAGTAATGAGGCTTGTTGGCTTTGATTCTAAACAGATAGAATCACCGTCCCATCAAAGTAGGGACAGGATCCACCATGCATGAGGTCGCCATTCGTAAGGAGCACACCGCATGTCGAGTTGCGAGCGAACGAGTCGATTAGCCGCCCTCTTCTTGGCAGGTGTGCTGGTAACCAGTTGGCTCGGCTGCAAGCAAGAGGCGGCCTCCACGCCGGCTCGCCCCATTCCGGAGGTGCCGGTGGTCACGGTGTCGTCTGTCACGATGCCGGATGAACCGGAGTTCATCGGTCAGACCGAAGCGTCGCGACCGGTCGAAATCCGCTCCCAGGTGACGGGTATCCTCAAAGAGCGGTTTTTTACCGAGGGACGCGACGTGAAGCGAGGCGACCGGCTGTATCAAATCGATCCAATTCCGTTCAAAGCGGCGATGAGCAGCGCCAATGCCAGGGTGGCGCAGGCAGAGGCAAGGCTGATGCAAGCCAAGCAAAACTCTGCTCGTGTGAAACCGCTGCTGGCGGAACAGGCCGTCAGCCAAAAAGATGTGGACGACGCAGTGGCGGAGGAAATGGCTGCCAAAGCGGCGCTGGAAGGAGCCAAGGGCGATCAGATGAAGGCCAAGTTCGACCTCGACAACTCGCTCATCACTGCGCCTATAAGCGGTCGGATCGAGCGGAGTCGGCTCTACGAAGGGCGCCTCATCTCCGCGCAGACCGATCTGCTGACCACGATCCACCAGTTAGACCCCATGTATGTGAATGCGAGCGCTCCGGAAACATTTGTCCTTAAACGCTTCAGGGATCGCGCGACTCATCGGATCCAAGGCGCGACGCTCTATGAACTGCGGGGTGTCATCACATTTGCGGACGGCAGTACCTATCCTCATGAAGGCAAATTTGATTTGCTCGAAGTCGGCGTCTGTTCGGCCACCGGCACCAGGGACTTTCGCGTGATCTTCCCTAATCCGAACAACGTGCTGTTCCCGGGACAATTCGTGAAAGTCCGCATTTTAGGCGCCGTGAGGACCGGCGTCATCCTGGTCCCACAGAGCGCCGTCCAGCAGGGACCCAAGGGACCCATCCTCTTTGTCGTTGGCCCCGACAATACAGTGGAGATCCGCCCTGTTCGGGCAACGTCCTGGCGTGGCAATCAGTGGTCCATCGAGGATGGGTTACTCGAGGGAGAGCGGGTGGTCATCGCGGGATTTCACATGATCGCACCGGGTGTGCCGGTGAAAACTGTTCCGTATACTCCATCCGACCCGGCTGCTTCCAGCCAGCCGGGAGATGCGAAGTCGGAGCAGGCAAAATGATCTCGCACTTTTTTATCGATCGACCGATCTTTGCTTCGGTCCTGTCCGTCGTGATTGTCGTCCTGGGGTTGGTCTCCTTACAAGGCTTGCCCATCGCCCAGTTTCCTGAAATCACGCCACCCGTCATTCAGATCGACGCGGACTATCCAGGCGCGAGCGCGGAAGTGATCGCGGATTCAGTCGCGCGCCCGATCGAGGTGCAGCTTCCCGGTATCGACAACCTTCTCTACTACGATTCCACCAGCACCAATGACGGGCACATGACCATCAAGCTCACGTTCGAAATCGGGACGAACGTGGACATTGCGCAGGTGCAGACCCAGAACCGCCAGAAACTGGCGGAGTCCCAGTTGCCGCCTGAAGTTCTCCGTCAAGGTATTTCGGTCAAGAAAGTGTCGCCGGACCTGCTGGCGGTCGTCGCGCTCAGTTCCAGCGACCCCACGAAAGATACGGTCTTCGTCTCCAACTACGCGCTCCTCAACGTCATCGATAATCTCAAACGATTGCGTGGCGTCGGAGACGCAGTGGTCTTCGGCGGACAGAATTACTCGATGCGCCTGATCCTGGACCCGACCAGGATGGCGCAACTCAGCCTCACGCCCACCGACATTGCCACTGTTGTCCGCGAACAAAATCGGGACTTTCCAGCCGGGACAATCGGGCGGGAACCGGCGCCGAAAGGTACCGAGCTGACGATACCGGTGATCACACAAGGCCGTCTCACGGACGTGAAGGATTTCGAGGAGATGATCGTCCGGGCGCTCCCCGACGGGTCGATGATCCGCTTAAAAGATGTAGCCAAGATCGAGCTGGGCGCTCAATCCTATAGTCTCGAGGGCCGGTGGAACGGCAAACCCAATGTGTTTCTCTTGACCTTCCTGTCGCCGGGTGCCAATGCCCTCGACACGGTAAAGCGTGTTCGGAAGGAAATGGACAGGGTATCGAAGAGCTTTCCCCAGGGGGTCTCATACGATATTCCGTACGATACGACCAAATTTATCGAAGTGTCCATCAAAGAAGTGGTCAAAACTCTGGCACAAGCCATGGTGCTGGTCATCCTCGTCGTATATCTGTTCCTCCAAAGTTGGCGCGCGACGCTGATCCCGGGCGTAGCCGTGCCGGTTTCCCTCATCGGTACCTTTGCCGGCATGCAAGCACTCGGCTTTTCGATCAACACCCTCACCCTCTTTGGGATGGTCCTGGCCATCGGGATGGTGGTCGACGACGCCATCGTGGTGGTGGAAAACGTCGAGCGCATCATGAGCGAGGAGGGGCTCCCACCGCGCGAGGCCACCGCCAAATCCATGGACCAGATCACCCCAGCCCTGATTGGCATCGGCGTCGTGCTGGCCGCCGTGTTCGGCCCCATGGCCTTTTTCGGCGGCTCCACCGGTGTCATTTACCGCCAGTTCTCCATCACCATCGCCTCGGCCATGTTGCTTTCCGTCCTCGTGGCGTTGATTCTCACCCCGGTGTTGTGCGCGACCATGCTCCGGCCCGTGCACAAGGGCCACCAGCCGGCTGAAAGCGCCATTTGGTTCTTACGCCCCTTCTTCCTGGCCTTCGACCGCGTTTTCTTCAGGTTTCGCGACGGCTACGTCCAATGGGTCGGCCACGCTTTGGCGCGCCGGGTTCGTTACGTCCTGGCCTTTGTGGTGATCGTGGCCGGTTTGGCGTTCCTCTTCACCCGCATGGGC
>JACAFD010000225.1 GCA_013388555.1 Nitrospirota bacterium
AGGTGATGTCACGCGGCTTGTGTAAATTGTCGAAGGGTGCGCGGGTGCCACTCCAGGTTAAACCGGTTAAAGATGGAGAAGATAATCCGCTCCACGCTCTGCACGTTCACAAAGCACACCATCGGGCGGGTCCGCCGTCGCACTTCGACGAAGCACCGCTCAATCACATTGGTCGTCCGGAGCTTCCGCCAAAGCCCCCGTGGGCACTGGAAGAATGCGAGCAACTCGGGCAGATCCCGGAGCAGCCGGGTCACGAGCTGCGGGTACCCCTCCCGCCACCGACGGGCGAACGCCTGCGCCTGGGCCACCGCCTCGGCTCGATCCGCGGCCTGATAGATCGCCTGGGCATCGGCCTTCAGGGCCGCGTGGTCCCGCCGCCGGGCTGTGCTCAGCAGATTGCGGAGCTTGTGGACCCAACAGCGCTGATGCGCCGCGCGGGGATACACGGTCTGGAGCGCCGCCGCCAACCCGGGACAGCCATCCGTCACGACCAGCTGCAGGTGGTGGCCTTCTAAGCCGCGCCGATAGAGATCCAGCAAGAGGCCCTCCCACGCGGCCTGACTCTCCCCCGTACTCCGCGTAAAGGCCAGCAGTTGTCGCGTCCCATTGGCCCGCACCCCGTAGGCCACCAGGAGCTGGACCCGTTTGCGTCCGCTGGGGCGCCGCACGCGCAGACTCACCCCATCGAGAAACAGATAGCACCAGTCATCGGTCAGCCGCGCGTGGTGAAACTGCGCCACCGCCTGGTCCAACGCGCGCGTCACCCGAGACACGGTTTGGGCACTCACGGGCTCCTCCGTGATCAGCGCCACCACGCGGCCCACGGCGCGCGTGCTGAGCCCCCGGAGAAAAGCCTCCCGAATCAACAGCAGCACCTCCGCCGCCCGGCGCTCCAGACGCACGAGGCCGGCTGGTAAGAACGCCCGCTGCCGCGTCCGCGCCACGCGCACCCGCAATGTGCCCAGGCGTGTGACAAAGTCTCGGTCATAAAACCCGTTCCGCGCATCGGTTCGATCGGGGCTCCGCTCATACTCCCGCACGCCCAGGTAGCGATCCCGGGCCTCAATGGAGAGTCGGCCTAACAAGTCTTGCCAGCTCTGTCGGGTGTGCTGGGTGAGGTCGCCCCAGAACTGGTCCCGGATCTCGGAGGTGAAATGTTGCCACTGCTCGGTCCATGGTGCTAGCGTCGTCATGGGTGTAAGCCTCCTTCAGTGGAATGGGTTCGCCTTCGACAGCAACCCAGCTTACACCCTTCGCCTTTTACACAGAGAAGATTACATCACCACGAGGTAAACAGTGCCGTTGAGACTCTTCTGTCAGGCGGGCACTCCTCTCTGACGGTCTGGTATATGTTATTGGCGGCACTTAGCAGGCTGCGGGAAAAGTCGGTTTACACACAATATACTGTTGGAATCTTCCATGTTGGCGCCGATGGCACAAAGCCGCAGGATGCTCAAAATGGCCGTCCAGCAAGGCCGCAGCGAGCGAAGAGGCGAGGCGTACGCTTCGGTACGTTGAGCCTCTGAGCGACGCGAGAACGAAGCTGGCGGACTTTTTCAGCATCCTGTTAGAGGGTGTCGCCATCGAAGACCGGCGAAGCGGGCATAGTCCCGGTCGGATGTGATCCACTCTGCGCCACTCTCAATGGCAAGCGCGGCTAGATAGGCATCAGGAATGTGGTCGCCCTTGGCATTGGCCTCGCGACATAGACGCTGGAAGATGTCCGAATGACGTTCGCCGGGAGCAATCGTCACAGCATTGGGATGGTCACGTATTGAGACAGCGAATGTCAGTGCACGGTCAAGCGGTGTGGGATCGCGAAACACACGTGGATGGGTCACGACTCTCAGGAAACCGCTCAGGACCATGTCGGAAACGCCAAAGGCCGCGTCGGAGTTGAGCACCCGATTGACCCAATCCAGATATTCGCGGTGACGAGGCGCATCCTCACGATGTGCATAGACCAGGACATTAACGTCGGCCAGAACCATGCGGTGGCTCCATCAGATCGAGCAAGGCAGCGCCGTCGTCGAGATCTACGCCGGGGTGAAGGCCTTTCTTTCCGTAAGTCGTCAAGGTCACCCGCCCGTTCTGCCGTTTGTGGCGCCGCTTAGCAAGCGCTTCTCGCAGCGCGTCGCCGATCAGCGCGGTGATCGTGGAATGCGATGTAGCCGCAAGCTTCTTGATTTGGGCCAGAAGGTCATCCGGGAGGTTGATGGTTGTTCGCATACGTCAGAGCGTATTGAAGGAACATATTGATGTCAATGCGTGACCAAATGGGCTGTCGACGGCGCTAGCGCCGTTATGATCAAAAGGAAAATCAGCGATGTCGTTGAGACTCTTGCTGACAATTTCGGGCGGTCTTGAGGCGCTGGTGGGAGTGCTGACGTTGATCAGTCCGGCTATCCTGACCGATGTCCTGACTGGAGGTCCGGCGGACGCGGGTACTATAGTCCTTGCCCGGCTCTTCGGCGCGGGAGTCTTCGCGCTCGGGTTGGCCTGTCTGAAAGCGCGCGACGATGTCCGGAGTCCTGCCGGGCTGGCAGTGAGCATAGGAATCACATCGTACAACGTGCTGGCCGCCGTGGTTCTTTTCTGGACTGCCGCAGATTCTGGTCTCGGCGGCCTGTTGCTGTGGGGAGCGGGGATCGGCCATGCCGTGCTTGGCGCACTCTTCATTTCGGCGATCGTGACCTTGAGACGGTGAGGGAGGGCGTGCGCGACAAGCGAGAGGAGCGAGACTTGAGCGATGCGCGATCCGAGCCTCGCTTTCAGGATCCCGCATCCCCAACCCCGCAACGCAGTCACCACCGAACACGCACACAAACAAAATCTCCTCGCCGCCGCGTGCGTTCATTTCTGGTGCACTCTGGTGCAGAATGGTGTATCCTGATTTCATGTCGATCGCTGAAAAGACTGTCCGTCAAAGCGTAAGTCTCCCCGCGCACGTCGCTCGCCGAGTAAAATCCCTGGCGAAGATCAGCAGCAAGAGCGCTAACCGTATCATCGTTGACCTCATCGAGTCTGGTATCGAAGCCCGGGAGCGGGAAAGGAAACGTTTCTTCGAGCTGGCTGACCGTCTGGCACGTTGCAGCAATGCAGAAGAGCAGAAACGTCTTAAGGAAGAACTGGCCCGTATGACCTTCGGTGAGTAATGCCCAAAATCCAGTGGGCCGGACTACCTGCCGCACTCCGCGACCATCTGTTTGACCGGCTGCGCGAACGCAAGATCACAGCAGAAGACCTTTACCAGCGTGACCCGCATTATTCATGAGCGCTTCTGCTGCAATCGCCAATCTGCTGCTACGACGAGCCTTCGGCCAGCGGGCTCGCCCCTCGGACCCTCAACGTACTGCACGAGTACGCATCGGGGCCTCAGGGCTCCACGCGCTGGTCCCGCGACGCGGCTCAGCGATTTCGCGACGAACCGTCATGAATAATGCGGGCTAAGAGGATGAGGTCAAGGGATGGCTGAACAGATGGTAAGGTCTTCCTCGCAAGACGCAGCTGCTGTTC
>JACAFD010000292.1 GCA_013388555.1 Nitrospirota bacterium
CCGCGGTCATGGCGGTCTATGGATTGATGAATGCCAGAATCATTCTGGTGCTGGCGATTCTATCCATCACCATTGTGATGCTGGTCCCTGAAGCGGTGTTTTCTCGGTTGGTGTACAAATCGCAGTCCTATGAACCGGGCAAGCTGGAAGGAAGAACCCTGGTCTACACGGCGGTGATTGAGAGTTTCCCGGATTATGCGGTGGCCGGCGCGGGGGCCGGAAATTTTTGGAAATCGTGGGGGAAGGGTCATGGGTTCGCCTATGGAAGGGGCGTCCTCGGAGCGCACAACTGTTTCGCTCAGGCGACTATCTACTGGGGAATGTTGGGTCTTTTGGGAGTGCTTGCCGTGATCTGGCAAGTGTACCGCTGGTTTCCGCGCGCCTGCAAGACTCACGCATTAAAGCTCTGCCTACTGGGAACCACTCTGTCGATGTTGCCGTTTATGACAACCATGCATCTGCTCTATGCGAAAGAATTTTCTCTCGCCTTGGGTTTCATGGTGGGAGCGAGCCTGTGGATATGGCCGCGCGCACTTTCGATGAACAGACTGAAGGGTCAGAACCCTAGTGGTCTCCCGGTTCGGTAGAAATCATGGGATGCCGACTGCTCTATGTCATCGGAGACTTAACTTGTGGAGGGGCAGAATACCAACTCTACTTGCTCCTGAAGGGCATGGATCAAGATCGGTTTCGTCCCCAGGTCGTCGTGTGGAGCTTTTGTGAGCATGATCGATATGTTTCGCTGTTTTCTTCCCTGGATATTCCCCTTCATTGTTTCCCTCCCACGCTCTCAGTGTTTGCCAAGATACAGCGGCTTCGGCGCCTCATATTTGAGCTGAACCCAGAAGTCCTCCATTCCTACAGTTTTTATCTGAACCTTGCAGCCCGCTGTGCAACCTTTCTCACCGCTACGACCGCTATCGGATCGGTGCGAAGCGATTTTCTGAGGGACAAGAGCGATTCCGGTCTGCTGCTAGGAAATTTGAGCGCTCGTTGGCCCCGCAATCAGATTTGCAATAGCTTGACCGCCTTGAAAGTCGCCAAACAGTCGAGAAGTCCTTTTACACCCGATCGATTATTCGTGATCAGAAACGGTTTCGACCTGAACAGAATACGCTGGTGTCCGATTCCCTCGACGGCAAGAGTGTCCATTCTAGGAATCGGCTCGCTCATCCTTCACAAACGATGGGATCGACTTCTGGTTGCAGCGTTGGAGTTGAAGAAGAGAAAGCTCGACTTCTCGGTTCGGATCGTTGGAGATGGACCTTTGCGGCAGGCGCTGGAAGAGCAGACCCGAAGCCTCGATGTCGATGACCATGTACAATTTATCGGCCAGAGCGATGACATCCCAGGCCTCTTAGCCGAGTCGGCCATCTTGGCTCATACCTCCGATGTAGAAGGATGCCCCAACGTCGTGATGGAGGCCATGGCTTCCGGTCGTCCGGTGGTGACCACCGACGCGGGGGATGCCCCGTTTCTCGTGGAGGACGGGAAAACCGGCTTTGTGGTCCGACGGGGAGATTCCAAGACCCTTGTGGAATCACTCGCCGCCTTAATTGGCGATTCCGGCCTCTGTCAGCGCATGGGGGAAGCGGGTCGGGCCAAAGCCGTTCAAGAATTCAGCCTGGATAGGCTGGTCAGTGAAACTCTTACCGCCTACGAAGCGGTCGGATGGAGACCCTAAACTTTTGCGTAGACTACCCGGGCCCCTGCTTCACGCGTGCACAGTGTGTCTCTCTCACTGATCCGCCCACTATCATCTCATCCGTTCTCATCGCCCTATCCGGTTGCGCCTGGTAAAGGGTGTCAGGCTGCGCGGGTCGACAACAAAAGGATCATTGCTATGTGCGGGATAGCTGGCTGGCTTGGTGGACTCCCTAATGGCGACAAGTACGGGATAGGTCTGGCTCGTGCGTTGAAGCATCGAGGCCCAGATGCCGAAGGCATCAAGTCCTGGCCTGAAGCCACACTCGTCCACACACGATTAAGTATCATTGATCTGACATCCTCCGGCGCGCAGCCTTTGTCGAACGAAGACGGCACGATTTGGACCGTATTCAACGGCGAGATCTACAACCATCATGATCTCCGTTCCTATCTGGAAGGCCGCGGCCATACGTTCAGAGGCCGCTCCGATTCCGAGATTCTCCCGCATCTGTATGAGGAGGATGGGATCGCTTTTGCAGAGAAGCTGCGGGGCATGTTTGCCCTGGCGATCTATGATTGCCGGAAGCGAACGCTCTTTCTCGCACGTGACCGGTTCGGGATCAAGCCGTTGTTTTATGCGGCGGGGCCAGGACGCCTTGCTTTTGCCAGCGAGATCAACGCCTTGCTCCAACTCCCCGATGTCGATGTCCGACCGGACCCTCAAGCGATCTACGATTTCTCCGCCCTGTTCTACATTCCTGCGCCGCAGACCTTCTATTCAGGGATTCGAGCGCTTCAGCCGGGAGAAATTCTGGAGGCACGGCTTGATTCCGGTGTGACGTCTTGGAGAACAAGGCAGTATCATTCTTGGACGATCGCCCCTGATCCGGCATTAGGTTTGGCCGAGGCAGAGCGACGGGCTGAAGAATTGATCAGGACCGCCGTTCATCGACAAATGGAGAGCGATGTCCCGCTCGGAGCGCTTTTGAGCGGCGGCATAGATTCGTCGTTGATTAGCGTAGCGGCCCAGGAAGCTGTCGGAGGTGAACTCAGGACCTTCAATGTGCGTTTCCCGGAAAAAGAGTATGACGAAACCTGGGCAGCCGTTGCGGTCGCCAACCATATAGGGAGCCGGCACGAAACGTTGAGCATGGACGGAATTCCTGGAACCTGGGATCACATTACAAGTCTTCTTCGACATGCCGGACAGCCATACGCGGACACGTCGCTGTTCGCCGCCCATGCCGTGTGCCAGCGCATGCGACGACACGTGGCAGTGGCGCTCTCTGGTGACGGAGGTGACGAGGGATTTGGCGGATACCATTTCTATTGGCAGATCGCGAGAGTTGCCCGGTGGCAGCGACTGCCGATGTCGGTGTGGAACGGCGCCGCTGCCGCGTTGATGCCACTGAGCCGCTGGGGGATGATTTCTTCGCGGTTTCCGGAACGGCTGCGTGACTTCGCGGGAGCGGATGATCCGGCGATTGTACAAAACATGTTTTGCTGGCTGCGCGAAAAGGAGCATGCCGGCCTCTGGTCGAGCGATGTAAAGGTGGAACCGGTTCGCAGGCTGTTTGAACGGCAATGGGAACATGCCATGCCGCAGAGGTCTTCCCGTTTGGAACGCCTGGGCGCACTGGCTACTGAAGCCAATACTAGGCTGATGTTGACGAACGATTTCCTTTTCAAGGTCGATACGGCGAGTATGAAAGAAGGGCTCGAGGTGCGCGTGCCCATGTTGGATGAGGACCTCTTCTCCTTTGCACTCACCCTTCCCTACCATTTGAAAGTACAGGGACGGACCTGCAAACGAATTTTGCGCGCCGTTGCTCAACGCTGGCTCCCAACAGAAGTAGCGAACAAGCCGAAAATGGGATTTGGGATTCCAGTCGATCGATGGGTCGATTCTGATTTTAAGGAAGGTCTGAGAGAAGCCTTGCTCGGCTCGAATAGTCGGCTGCCAGAATACTTCAACCCGGACGTCTACCGACCTATGGTGGAGGCTTTTTGCAGCGGCCAGTCATGCCATGGTATTTCACGCGAAGGACTGTATGAACGCGCGATCATGCTCCTTACCCTCCAGTTGTCGCTCGACCGCAAGGGCTCAGGAACACGATCATGACTTCTGGCCTTCAGCCACTGAAGGTAGGCCTGCTACTCGATGATTGGGTGGTGCCAAGCTGGATCGCTTCAATCGTATCGGGGATATGCGTCTCTGATGCGGCCGAAATTGTCGCTACGATATGCCCTTCCAACAACAAATCACAACGCACACACTTTTTCCAGCAGAACCACGGTCGATCGAGTCTCTCGCGTCTTGGGCGGCTCTATCTCGGTTTAGACGAGCTCGTCTCCAATCCAGTTCCAAACGCTCTGGAGTCAATCGATCTCACTAGCAAGTTGGAGAAATACCCACTCATCCGGATCGAGGCCATTTTTGAAGGAGCATATTTTCGATTCAGCGAACCAGATACCGCGTGCTTGAGAAAGCTGGATTGCGATGTTCTACTCCTCTTCTGTGACGGATTGCCGGCGAATCAGACGTTGTCGCTGGCACGTTATGGAGTCTGGTCATTTCTCGATCATGAGCTGCTGGTTACGAGCCGGGTCCCTACCGGTTTTTGGGAGGTGTTGGAACATCGAACGGTCATGAATCAGTCTTTGCACGCGTATCTTCCCGGATCGGAACGATCCTTGATATTGCAGGAGTATGCAGGTCTCATCGATCGTCGGTCAATCAAGCGGGCTCGAAATAACTTTCTTTGGAAATCGGCGTCGTTCGTGGATCGAAAGCTTCAGGCCTTGCACAGGGCCCGGTCGCTGGGGAAGATCAGCCGCCCACGACAAGATTCTGATTATTCTCCGCCTGAGCAGGTGGGTTCCAATTTCCTTATTGCGAAGAATGTCCTTTGCCATGCGTCACGATGTGTCAAAGATCTGTTTGTCTATTGTCGGTATGTGGCTCAATGGAGTATAGGCTACAAGTTTGGTCCTTCGAACCGCGTCATTGATGATGATCTCGCCGAGTTCAGGTGGCTCGTTCCACCGAAAGACCGCATCTGGGCTGATCCATTCCCCGTTAAATACGATGGCCAATACTTCCTGTTCTTTGAAGAATGTCTGTTCGGGAACAAGGAGAAAGGACACATCTCTGTAGCTCCGATAGGCCAGAATGGGTTCAGCCAGAAGCCGACAATTATTTTGAAATGCGAGCACCATCTCTCATACCCGTTTATTTTGTTCTGGGAAGGGGAATGGTACCTGATTCCTGAGTCTGAGGAAGCGAACAGGATCGACGTCTACAAGTTCGATCCTTTCCCGTATCGAGTGAAATTCCATACAACCATCATGGACAACGTACGGGCCGTGGATACGACTATATGTGAAATGGACGGTCAGTGGTGGATGTTTACCGGGATTGCACCCAACGGCACATATAATGTCGATGAACTATTCTTGTTTTATTCTAACCATCCCTTTGGACCCTGGGTTCCTCACCCACAGAATCCCGTCAAGTCCGATGTTCGTTCAGCTCGCTCTGCGGGAAATATCTTTTCATGGCATGGGAAATATCACAGACCGGCGCAAGACTGCTCGAAGGGATATGGCTATGGCATTCGGTTGCATGAGATCGATGTCTTGAATAGAGAGAAGTTTGTGGAAAGAGAGGTGGGAACCATCCTGCCTCACTCGTCAGATGATTTTATAGGTGTCCACACGTTCAATCGCGCTGACGATCTCACAGTGATTGACGCAAAGAAATGGTGCCGGAGAACGAGATCAGCGACCCCGAGTCCATGAGCCATGACTCAGTCGGAGAGCCGGGACTCAACGTCGTTCGCCTTGGTGTAATCAATGGGGGAAGGTCATGACCGCCTGGATTCATCGTCTTGAATCATGAAGACAGCGAGGCACAGAGAGTCGGTGTTCTTCGTCGCCAGCGGAAATCCGAAGCATGGCGTCGCAGAACCTGTAAGCTTTGTAAAAAGCCAAGTCGATTCTATCCGGTTGACCGGATGGAAGGTATTCCTGAGTATTGTGGACGATCGGACGTCTTTTCGCGGAGTGTTCCGGAATCTTCAGAGAATCAGACGGGAGATCGCAAGAGACCAGCCAGGGATAGTACACGCCCAATACGGTTCTATGACGGCGGCTGTTGCCTACTGTGCAAAAGGACGCGTGCCTCTCATTGTATCGTTTTGCGGAGATGATCTTCTCGGAACTCCTAACCCCGGATTTCTCTCCCGTGTGCGAGAACGATGCGCTCGAGCTATTGGGCTGGTGGCTGCATATAGGGCAACAGCAATCATTGTGAAGAGTCGCAATCTGCTGGACGCTCTGCCCCTTCGTCTAAGACGAAAGACAATGGTGCTGCCCAATGGCGTGGATTTGAGCTGGTTCAGGCCGTTGGACAAATGTGAAGCCCGCATCAGACTTGGATGGCCGAGAGAGGCTCCGGTAATCTTATTCAACAGCAGCACTTCTGGCAATCAGAGCGTCAAGAATATCTCTCTCGCTCGTGCAAGCGTTGATCTTCTTTCCCGTTCTTTCCCTCATGCCACGCTGCAACTTATGTCCGGCGCCGGCCCGGATGAAGTGCTGTGGATGTTGAATGCCGCGGATTGTCTGCTTGTCACATCGCTCCATGAAGGGTCCCCCAACATCGTGAAGGAAGCCATGGCCTGTAACTTGCCGGTGGTTTCCGTTCCGTGCGGCGATGTCGCCGAACGATTGAAGGAAACCTATCCAGGGAAAACATGCCCATATGATGATTCTGCATTAGCCCAGGCTATGGCGGACGTGCTTATCGCAGGGTGTCGTTCTAACGGGCGAGCGCAACTTATCCTGCAGGGATTGTCGGCTGCAACGGTTGCGGAGCGGTTAACCAAAATTTACTTTTCGGTCCAGCAAGGAGATTCCGAAATCCCGGAATTATATAAGTCAGCATGTGCGGAATAGCGGCTCTTCTTAAATCCAAAGCGCTCGCCTGTCCTGCGTCGGTGGTTGATCGTATGCGGGATGAGGTGGCCTATCGGGGCCCAGACGACAAGGGAAGCGTATTTTTGACGTCTGGCGGATCCGGATGGGCGGAGGTGCCACCTTCTGGTTCGGGTTGGCAAGTGGGATTAGGACACCGCCGTTTGTCGATTCTCGATCTGAGTTCGGCGGGCCATCAGCCGATGCTGTACGAAGGCAAATTCTGGATTGTCTACAACGGAGAGATTTATAACTATCTGGAACTGCGCAATGAGCTGGAAAGACTAGGGCATCACTTTCGTTCTTCGTCTGATACAGAGGTGATACTTGCTGCTTACGCGGAATGGGGTCCGGCTTGCTTTTCCCGCTTTCGCGGGATGTGGGGGTTGGTCATTGTCGATTGTTATCGTAATGAGGCGATTATTTGCCGTGATCGCCTTGGAATCAAGCCGTTGTATTTCTGGGAAGGTTCAGGCGTGGTTGCCATCGGTTCTGAGCTCAAGCAGTTCATTGCAGTGCCGGGTTTTAAGGCTCGGTTGGATTGCACGGCGGCGGCTGAGTATATCCAAACAGGATATGAAGATCCGAAACGAACATTCTTTAAGGATGTGCAGCCCGTCCAAGCCGGCTGCTGGCTCAGAATCTCTCTAAAGACGTTGAAGCTGTTAGAGGCGGAGAGCTACTGGCATCCAGAACAGGTTCAGGTGTCGGTGACAGATGGAGAGGAAGCAGGGCGACTGTTTGCCCGGAAGCTTCAAGAGTGTGTCAAGATTCATCTCCGAAGCGATGTGCCGGTTGGCTGCGCGTTGAGTGGTGGACTTGACTCAAGCTCGATCACTCTGTTGGCCGACGCGCAAAGAAACAACGAGGGGAACGCACTTCATACCTTCACAGCGACGTTTCCTGGCCATCGTTCCGATGAAAGAGAATATGTCGATGCTGTGCTCAGGAATATTCATGCCTCTCCGCATTTTGTGACTCCGACCCCAGAGGGTTTTCTCGAAGACTTTGACCGTTTCCAATGGATACAGGACGAACCTGTGGGCGGATTTTCACAGTATGCCGGCTACTCCGTAGCTCGGCTTACCAGGCAGGCCGGAGTCCCGGTTAGCTTGAATGGTCAGGGCTGCGACGAAATTCTGTCAGGATATTGGCAGACGTATTTCCTCCACCTGCGTGACTTGTGGCGGGAGGGGAGGGTGTTGGAGCTGACGAGCCATTTTGTTGGAGCGCTGCTGGGTGGAGGAAACCCAATCTTGGTCACTCAGATTCCAGTCATGGCGAGGCGTTATCGCGCACGGACGAAACCTCCCCTTCAGGTTCGGTTCCCACACATGGCCGTAAAAAAAGGGGGAGAGGTGCTAAAAAACGTGCTGGCTTTGAGTCCGTTGTCTCGCCGTGTGCACGAGATACGGCGCATGTTCTTACCCCAGTTACTCAAGTGGGACGACCGAAATTTCATGGCTTTCTCTGTCGAAAGCCGATATCCGTTCCTCGACCATGAGCTGATTGAGTTGTGTTTGTCGTTTGATCCCCGGGTACTCTATCACCGTGGCTGGGTGAAGTATCCCCTCAGGACCGGCCTAAGGGACACGCTGCCACCTGCAATTGTCAATAGGCGTTCAAAATTCGGCTTTGAAACCCCGGAAGGCCAGTGGCTGACCGGCTTTCTTCGACCCAAACTGGAGGAGTGGCTCAAGAGTACCAGGCCGGTTTGGGAATATGTTGAACGACGGGATGTGCAACGTCTTATGGACGAAACGTGGCGATTGCAGGGAAGGCGGGAGGAGCATTGTAAAGACCTATTTCGAATCTTTGCCTTTGATCGATGGTTGGACATTTTTTCAGTTCAGGCATAGGCAGCTCTGTTCAGGCCTCTCCCTCATCTGTCGCCTGGCGGCAAACATGAGTAGGGCCCTGTAATCATGACGAAGATCTAAGCACATGACGGACTGGCTAATGGCAAGTGTAGAAGTATGACTGCATTCACCTTCACACATCTCCAACGATCAAGATTGTCCAGGCACAGTGACTTTCGAGCAGTCGAGGAAAGATCCTATACACATTGGGGACTTATCATCGTGGCTCCATTGGCATACTCGTTACACTCCGCATGGCACTTTTCTTGCGCATGCATGGTTTAGGTGCCATCAGTGAGTCGAGTGGTAAATTCTTGCTAGTGGAGAAAACAGATTCTGAGGACAAGAGCCCGATATGACGGGATTGTTGCCTCAGCTTGAAGAAAGGTCTGCCAATGGACGCAACACGAAAGCCATTCACTATTCGCTGTTCGCTGTGTGTTCTCCTAGGTCTTGTAGTCGGAGTCGCTGTGAGTCCATCAGCAGGCCACGCGGCGACGTACTATGTGTCACAGACAGGCTCGGATAGTAATTCGTGCTCACTGGCGGCAGATCAATTTACTGCAAGGAGAACTATCCGAGCCGGTATTTCTTGTCTCGTCGCCGGAGATACGCTTGTTGTCAAGGAGGGAACATACAACGAAGCCCTCAACAATCCCTTTTCAAATACCGGCACCAGTTGGAACAACAAGATCACCGTGAAGTCAGAATCTCCCGGGGCTGTCGTCGTCAAGCCGGCAAATGCGGACGATGCCATGAGATTTGATGCTTCCTCACAAAAGTACATTGAGTTTGACGGCATTAAGATTGACGCTGTCAATGTATCGGTCTACGGCGTGCGCATCTGGGGACAGGCGCATCACATTCGGTTTAGAAATTCGGCGATCCTGAATGCGGCTAACCAAGGTGTCTCGATTCTTAAGGATGGGGGTGCATCGCCTGACTTCAACGAATTCATCAAAGTTGAAGTGGCGTACACGGCATGGAACCGGACCTGCACTGGCAGCTCCGACGGCGCAAAAGATGGCTACTGTCATGGCTTCTATGTAAGCGGCAGCAATAATCTTCTCGATGGGATTTTGCTGCATCATAATAATGGCTATGGTGTGCAGTTCTATCCCCAGGGCAATCGAGGCAACACCATCCGCAACAGCGTCTCGCATAGCAATAAAGGCACTGGTATCGCCTCTCTTGGAAATGACAACAAGGTGATCAACAATGTTGTCTATAACAATGACGGCGGAGGACTCTTGATCACAGAGTCAAACTGTCTCGTTTACAACAACACGGTCTACAACAATTCGGGCGGCTGGGGTGGCATGAACCTCCAGGGAAGCGGTCATAAGATCAAGAACAACATCTTCTTCCAGAACGGCGTCAGCGGGGCTTCGCTTGATTCAACGAACCTGAACGGTACTAACCCCCAGTTCGTCGATGCGAATAACGGAAACTTCCGACTACAGGCCGGCAGCCCGGCAATCGATCGCGGATCAGTTCTTCCGGAATCGAACACTGCTATCGACGGTACTCCCCGTCCACAAGGCGCTGCCCCCGACATCGGCGCCTACGAGTTCGGTGGATCGGGTGCCGATATTATTGCCCCTGATCCGCCTCAGAATGTGAAGGTTCTTCAATAATGCATTCACCGCTGTAATCTAGTCGATCACTCCCATCATCGGCAGGGTTCTGTGCTGCGGCACGCTCGCAGTGCTGATCTTCTCTCAAACATGTGCCAGCCAGGGTCTACGATGGCTTCACTGATCTTCATGTACCATGATCTTACGAGCGACATTGCCTCTGTGCCATCGGGGCACCGGCCTTATGTGCTTGATGCCACGGTGTTTCGCCGCCAGATCTGTCTCTTGGCCAGGCATGAGCTTCCAGTTGTCACGGTAGCCCGCTGGTGTGCGGGTTTTCGCGCAGCGCGGACTATTGTACTGACATTTGATGATGGTCATGTCAGCAACCATGATTTGGCACTCCCGATTCTATGCGAGTACGGAATGAAGGCCACATTTTATGTCACTGCAGGTTTCATAGGTACTGGTCAGACTATGAACTGGGGACAAATTCGTGCGCTCCATGCGGCAGGTATGGAGATAGGCTCGCACACGATGACTCATCGGCCACCCTCAACTTTGAGCGACGAGGAACTCCGGTATGAGCTCACAACCAGCCGAGATGTCCTTGAGAACGGTTTAGGCGCGCCGGTAACTTCCATTTCTTCACCAACGGGATTCTTCAATCCTCGGATGAAAGATATCGCCCGCGAGGTCGGGTACGGTGCGCTCTGCTTCGGGCAAGCCGGGCTGGCCGCGGACACCGCGGATCCGTTCTCTTTGAACCGGATTGCGGTGAAACGCACGATGGGGCAGGATAAGTTTGAGGCGTTACTGCGGTTCGATCGCAGCGCCATCCTGCGCATCAAGTGCCGCCAGGTCGTTCCAGGTTTTGCGCGAAGAGCGCTGGGATCCCGTTTCTATCTTCCGATTAGACGTGCCCTCTTGGGAAGTTTCTCTTCTGACTAGGAGCCTGTCCGACATTACCCTTTCTACTGCGGCGAACGATCTGCAGCCACCTGCGTCGTTCTCGACCCGAAAAAACCCTCAATGTATTCCAGTGAATACACCTCCGGTTTTTCCGGGCCTGCGGCCTTGCAGCTCGCCGCATCTCATTCGCCTCGTCACGAAGGGTAACGCCGGACAGGCTCCTAGCGTGGATTGTTAAAACCCATTCTCGCACCTAGGGATTGTCATGCGATTGTCGATTGATACTTGGGGGAATGTTCCATGGCAAGACGAACTGTACTAGTGGTCGGTGCGGAGGAGAATCCGGTCCTTCCTATCTTGGAATCCCTGAGCAGGGCAGGACTGGATGTGTCGGTCGCCAGCCACAGACGCATGTGCCTGGGTTTTTTTTCCAGGTACGCGAAACGGCGATTTATCTACCCATCACCGTACGCTCGACGAGAAGACTTTTTGGAAGCGCTATTGGGAATCGTCAAAGCCAACCGCTTTGATGTCACACTTGTCATAGGGGATCAAACGACAGACCTATTGGCCGAACATAAGAACAAGTTCCTTCCCTACACCAGAATTCCACTGGTCGAGCTGGATCGCTTTCAGTTGTGCCGGGATAAGTCACAAACGATGAAAATCGCGCAGAGTCTGCGAGTGCCCATTCCAAAAACGTACTATCCGGAGACCAACGGGATTGAGGCGCTCTCCAGGAGCGTTCAATATCCTGTGGTGTTGAAACCGAATAGTAGTGACGGAGCTAGAGGTATTTCTTATCCGAGAACGCCGGAGGAACTGATCGCTTCGTATTATATGACGGTGCAGACATACGGCGCTTGTCACGTCCAGGAATATATTCCGCAAACAGGAATGCAATATAAAGCGGAATTCGTCTTAGATTATTCAGGCACAGTCCAAGGATGGTGCGTGTACAATAAAATTCGGTATTATCCGGTCACCGGAGGCTCCAGCACACTCAATTCCACTGTGCAACGTCCGGATATTTTAGAAACAGGTTATAAGGTTCTTAAAGAGATGAAGTGGTACGGAATGGCGGACTGCGATTTCATTGAGGATCCTCGTGATGGAGTGGTGAAGTTGATGGAGATTAACCCCCGGTTCACCAGAAGCATCAAGATCTGTGTCAAAGCCGGTGTGGATTTCCCCCTTCAACTGTATAAGCTGGCGATGGAAGAGCCGATGTCGCCTATGTTGGATTATTCGGTGGGTCTCTACCAGCGGTATTTGCCGGGCGACATACTCTGGTTTCTCGGGTCGCCTCAGCGCTTTCGTTCGAACCCCAGCTTTTTCAAGTTCATGGGCGAAAACATGACTGATGAAATCTTCTCGCTCACGGACCCTCTTCCTTTCCTAGGCTACTTGCTGGGCAAGGGAAGCAACTTGCTGAGCAAGAATGAGCGGCAGTATTGCTTCAGACGACTCTAGGCAAATCGACCCTTCCCGAGCAGTTTCTATGACAGGGCCGCCATTCCCGTAGCTGAACTGACCTGAAAGAACATTCGAGCAGGGGAACGAGAACCTCTCCGATTCAAGAGAATCGCATTTCACGGAAGCGCGTTAACTGCGAAAGGGTTTGAGCGATGCTGGTCTATTGTGCCCTGGCTGCCATGGTTGTCTTGGCGGGGTTTATTGTATTTTTCATCGTGTATGTCCTTTACGCAGCTTTTCAAGAATACCGTCCTGATCGTGTGCCGGCTCTCTTGTATCACCAGATCATCTCCAAGGAGAAAGTGGATAGTGGAGAACTCGTCAATCACGAACGGGTGTATGTCGCCTATGATTCCAGTTTTGCCGAACAGATGGGGTATCTGCATCGACATGGCTATACAACCATTACAGTGGATGATCTAGTGGCTTTTCAAGAAGGAAGGAGGCCTCTTCCCTCGAGACCGATCATCGTGACTTTTGACGATGGGTTTATGAGCAACTATCTTTACGCCTTTCCAATTCTGAAACGCTATGCCATGAAGGCGACGATTTTCGTTACTCCCGATCGAGAGAGCCAGAACTTTAAAAAATACGCCCATATCGATGCCCCACTCAGCCCTGAACAGACACGAGAGATGAGCGAACATGGCATTTCCATCGAGTCTCACGGGATGACCCATCGCTATCTCACGGAACTATCTCCGGATGTGACCCGCTGGGAGTTGACGGAGTCAAAAAAGGTGCTGGAAAGTACAACCGAGAAACCGGTTCGTTTCCTTGCGGTCCCGAGCGGAGCCTATAACCGGTTGGTCAGACGATTGGCAAAAGAATGTGGCTACGAAGCCGTTTTCTGTATGTTGAAAGGAACCAACAACAAGGGAAGCGACCGCTATGCACTCAGACGGCTCGTGGTAGCGCGAGATGTCACTCTGAGCGATTTCCACAATCTTTTGTCCCCCGCAACAGCGGTCCGTCTCCGTCTCATGAGTTGTATCCAGAATATGTTGCTACAAGTTCTTGGGCCAGGGGGTCTGGATAAGCTCCGCAATAGCCTCTACCGATCACCACTGGTGTGGGTGTTCAGCAGCGGGAAGATGCGCTAGATGATGCTGTTAACCGAAATGATTTTCTGGATATCGTTGGGTACGCTTGCGCATATCTATTTTGGACATCTTGTTGTGTTGGTGGTGATGTCGAAGTTTGGGCAGCGCGCCGTGCTGAAGGCGGATATCTTCCCCTCCGTTTCCATCATCATCTGCGCCTATAACGAAGAGCGACACATTGCGCGTAAAATCGCCAACTGTCTCGATTTCGATTATCCACCCGGCAAAGTGGAGATTATTGTTGTCTCGGACGGTTCGCACGATGGGACGAACGCCATTCTGGAAACGGTGAGGGCGAATCATCCGTTCGTCAAGACCCATTACATGCTCGAACGAAGCGGCAAGACGGCCTGTCAAAATGTCGCGGTCCAAATGGCGAGCAATGAGGTCTTGTTCCTCACGGATGCGACGACTGCCCATCCGAGAACCGCGCTCCGGTTGCTTGTTCGCAGCCTCCATGATCCTTCGGTCGGATGCGTCACCGGGAAACCAGTATTTAATCCCGGTACTGGCCTCATCTCGGCCGGGCAGCAGAAGCGAGACCGGTATGAATACTACCTGCGAGGCAAACTTGGGCAAGTCAAAACTTTGTTCGGTGCTCAGGACTGCATTTATGCCATCCCACGTAATCTCTATCCCACTATTCGACCTGATCTGGATAGTGGTTTCGTCGGCCCGCTTAAGATATTAGAAAAAGGGTACCGGACTGTCTTTGAACCTGAAGCGGTCGCGATTGTGGATCGGCGTCCGCCGAATATCAAAGACGAGTTTATTCGCAGATCGAGAATCATGCTGAGGGGGATGAGAGGGCTTCTCCATATGCGGCATTTGATGAATCCTTTCAAGTACGGATTTCTGGCCGTCTCGCTGATCTCATCTCGGCTGTTGCGTTGGCTTACTCCTGTTTGGTTGGTTAGCTTATTAGTATCGAATGTCTTTCTCCTGAACTCCCCTTTCTATCTCGGAGCGTTGCTGCTGCAAGTAGCATTTTATGCCGCTGCTGTTATCGCGTTCTTTTTAGAGCAACGCGGTTACCGGCCGAACGTCGTATTTTCTGTCCCGCTGTATGTCTGTACCCTGGCCGTAGCGGCGGCTGACGGGCTGCGGCGGTTGTTGGCCGGAGAAAGCGGGCAACTGTGGCAGACGAGAAGGTAAGCGCAGAGGAATTCCAGGATGCTCTTTAACTCTTACGAATTCATCTTCTTGTTCCTCCCTCTTACATTGGTGGGAGCGATTTATCTGGGGCGACGGAGGGAGCCCTGGCTCGTCACTGCCTGGTTAAATGCTGCATCGTTATTCTTTTATGGATGGTGGAATCCCTCCTATCTGTGGCTCATTGTCGCTTCGATTGCGGTGAATTACTTGATTGGCAGACGGTTATTGAAGGATGGAGCAGGGCTATCAGAGAAAAAATGGACGCTTGCCGCGGGGATCGCAGTCAATCTCACGCTCCTGGGTTATTTCAAATACGCGAATTTCTTTGTTGAGAATTGGCGCGCACTTGCAGGTTCAGAGCTTCAACCGGTCCCCATCATCTTGCCGATAGCGATCTCGTTCTTCACGTTCACACAAATAGCCTATCTCGTCGACGCCTATCGTGGAGAGGCTCAGGATAATAATTTTCTCCGATATTCTCTCTTTGTCACATTCTTCCCACACCTCATCGCCGGTCCGATCGTGCATCATCGGGAATTGATCCCCCAATTTGCCAGAAAAGGCCTGTGCAGATTTCGGACCAAGGCTGTTGCCGTAGGCGTAACGATCTTCGTCATCGGCCTGTTCAAGAAAGTGGTCTTAGCCGACGGCGTCGCTCAATACTCGACACCAGTATTTGAGGCAGCTCGGGATGGAGTGGTGTTGAGTTTCATTGACGCGTGGGGTGGTGCCCTTGCGTACACCTTCCAGTTATATTTCGACTTTTCCGGTTATTCAGACATGGCAATCGGATTAGCTCGCATGTTCAATGTGCGATTACCGATCAACTTCAACTCTCCGTACAAGGCTGTGAACGTGATTGAATTTTGGCGCCGTTGGCACATGACCCTCTCTCGGTTTTTCCGTGAATATCTCTATATCCCTCTTGGGGGAAATCGACGTGGAATCGGCCGACATTACGCAAACCTCCTCGGCACCATGCTCCTCGTTGGGCTCTGGCACGGAGCGGGTTGGACGTTTATCGTCTGGGGCGGCCTCCACGGTGTGTATCTGTTGATCAATCACGCCTGGCGACGACTCCGGCAGTGTATGGGACAAGATCTGCAGCGCAGTTCGCTGTATGGCCGGGGGATGGCGAGGCTTGTTACGTTTGCTGCCGTGGTAATTGGGTGGGTCTTTTTTCGGGCGGAAGATTGTGATGTGGCGATGCACATGCTCCACTCCATGCTTGGATTGAACGGATTGTCGCTACCTGAATTCTTCTCCGGGAGAATCGGTATGGTGGAAGGATGGCTCTTGGGGCAGGGCATAAGGTTTGATGGGTTATTTGACTCGGAGATTGTGGATTGGGATATGGGCCTCAAATGGTTGGGAATCTTATTGTTGATGAGCTGGTATGCGCCGAATACTCAGGAGCTTATGCGCCGATTCCGCCCCGCGATCAATATCTATCAGGCTGAAGTTGCGAATTCCGGGTGGGCCTGGCTTTCATGGAAACCCACGCCCGTATGGGCTCTTGCTGGTTCTATTCTGGCTTTATGGGGAATCCTGTCTTTAACGCAAATGAGCGAGTTCCTCTATTTCAGGTTTTGAGTCCTTCTGGCGGGCGGATCCATTGACGGACCTTTACGCCAAAGTTCCAGCAAAAAACCGGTATCTGACAGGAACACCCAATGAACTGGTGGCAGTCCAAGATGGATTTTTACGCGTATCTTAAGCTTCTTGCCTGTTTTGTGGCTTGTGGAAGTGTTGTGATTTCCGGCGTGAACTGGATGATAGATCCCTTCTGCATCTTCGAAACGCCCAAAATCAGTGGTCTGAATGCAGCGAAGACCGGGTTTTTTAAAAACCTTCGAACCATGAAGCCGATCGTACTGCAATCGAAAAGAAATACGATCGACACGATCATCTTAGGGTCCAGCAGAGCCGAAGCTGGTCTCGATCCTGAACATCCCGCATGGGGCAATTCGAAAGTCTATAACTTCAGTATCCCGGCGCCCACTATGTATGAGCTATTGCGGTATTATGAATTCGCAAACCAGGTTCAGGAATTGCGAACTGTGGTTCTCGCTCTCGACTTTTCGCAGTACAAGACTCAATCGAACGAAGAGGTAGACCAGCTATTACAAAAGATATACACGCCAATTCAGCGCCACCGTGCAGGCAATCTATTAACCGCGCTGTTTTCTATTGATGGGCTCTTGGCGTCTGTCAGAACCGTCATGTCTCAGCACAACCCAGAAGTTGAACACACACCTTTAGGATTTGGTATCCATACGTGGCGCCGAGATGAGGCCACTCGAATCGGACAGAGAGCTGTCTTCATCAATAATGATAAGCAATATATTTTAGAGCACTGGTTCAAAAAAGGGTTAACCGCGGATTTGTTTGGCAAGTCACAAACGGCAGACTTAGTGTATTTTCGTCGGCTGGTTGAAGAGAGTCGGGCGCATGATACGCGTTTGATCGTCCTCATTTCTCCCTCTCATGCCAGAGAGTGGTCCATCATTTGGGAGGCGGGCCTGTGGCCTCAGCTCGAGCAATGGAAACGCAACATTGTAACTATTCTTGCGGAAGATGCCGCACGTCATCCCGGGACAGAACCTTTTGAGTTGTGGGATTTCAGCGGCTACAACAGCATTACGACTGAGGATGTTCCCCTGGCCGCGGATACCCAAACCCAGATGCGATGGTATTGGGAGGCTTCCCATTACAAGAAAGAAGTAGGAGATATGATACTGGAGAAGATTTTCGACTATAACAATCCAACACATCAGATACCTGCTGACTTCGGGACCAAACTCACTCTGGAGAATATTGATAGGCATTTGCAGACCACGAGAGAGCAGCAACTCGTGTGGCATCGACAACATGAGCAAGACCTCCAGGAGATTAGGGAACTGATCGCAGTCACCCAAAGAGGCCGCGTGGAACACAAATACAAGAAAGTGTGAGGCGTGAAGCGAGGGGCAAGCGGACTTTCCGGGACGGTTGTAGGATTTAGCACGACATGAACGAACGAACCTTCACGTGGCAAGACCAGATCGCCTTTGCAGATTTTTCAGGGGATCACAATCCCTGGCACATAGACCCGGTCGCTGCCAGGCGATTCATTTTTGGCGCTCCGGTGGTACATGGTATTCACTCCCTGCTGTGGGCGTTAGATATGTGGCTGAGAAGGCATCTCAGCCCGGTATGTTTACGGTCCATTAAAGTGTCGTTTCTAAAACCAGTCATGCTGAACGAGCCTGTACAGTATGTGCTCGTGTCCGATCGGGACCGGCATGCCGAGATGACTGTACGTGCCGGCGGTTCCGTTTCGACACGCATAGACGTGGAATGGACTGCGGCTGATCACCCGCGCTCAACTGGCTTCACGGCACAGTTTCCCGTTCGGCATTCTCCGTGCGTCCTCTCGGAAAGAGAGATCGAGACTGGGTCGGGAAAGCTCGATCTCTTTTTCCATACCGACACGGCCACCAGGCTTTTCCCGTACCTGACCAGATACCTCCCCCCATCGCAGGTGGCGGTGATACTGAACACGAGCAGGCTCGTTGGCGTCGAATGTCCTGGATTGCATTCCATCTATTCTGAGTTGGCCCTGTCAGCCGATGACTCGAACGACTGTGACGGTATGCGCTATGAAGTCACGAAATTCGATACCCGATTTGCATTGGTCGTGATGAAGGTGACGGCTCCGG
Organism: Nitrospirota bacterium; assembly: GCA_013388555.1. Classification (GTDB taxonomy): domain Bacteria; phylum Nitrospirota; class Nitrospiria; order Nitrospirales; family Nitrospiraceae; genus Palsa-1315. The sequence continues at coordinate 18,408 of JACAFD010000292.1, forward strand.
GCTTAAACGGCTCCATCAAGGCGTTCGTCCGGCCAGCGCCACAGAGGCAAGCCGCATATCACAGCTTGAAAGGACTCGTGCCGAGCGATGAATTCGCAGGTCAGCGCGCGCTGATTGTTGGCGGGTCTCGTGGCTTAGGCGAAGTCACAGCGAAGTTGCTCTGCGCGGGGGGCGCACAGGTGAAGATCACCTACTTCCAAGGGAAGGAAGATGCGCAACGCATCGTCGACGAAATCGCTTCTGCGGGCGGTCGAGCGGACTGCTTCCATCTTGATGTGTTGGGCCTCGATCGCGACCCGCCCGACCTGTCCATCGGCGGCTGGAGCCCTACGCACCTGTACTACTTTGCCACTCCGTTCATTTTTTTGGGGACGAAGGGGAAGTTCTCAACCGAGCTCTTCAACAAATTCTGCGGGTATTATGTCACCGGACTGATGAGGACGATCGATCGGTTCGCAGGCGGTGGATCCCTGAACATCTTCTTCCCGTCCTCCACCGCCGTCGATGAGGTGCCCCTTGACATGGGCGAGTACGTGGCCGGGAAGATGGCCGGAGAAATGCTGTGTGAGTTTTTGCAAAAGACGCTGCCAAAAGCGACTATTATCAGTCCTCGAATCCCGAGGGTGGCCACCGATCAGACGGTGAGCTTCATGCCCATCAAGAACCTCGACCCGGTGCCGGTGATAATACAGGAGTTGCGTTTCTTTCATAACAGGTCGGTCCTGGCGCAGCAATCATGGACGAGAAATGATGAGCCGGCCACTCGGTGAGTGCATGTTGTGCCGCCTCCTGGCTTCTGCGGGAAGGGTCTAGCCGCTATCGATCCCGCTGCGTAGCAATCCCCCATGCGATAAGCCTTCAAAGGCGCTGATGATTGTCCCGCGCCATTCGATCAGCAGGTAGCTCCCGTGGTGTCAAATCCAGGGTGGCTGATGGAAAGGTCTCAAGCCATGAAGGTCACGCTCAAACGATTCTTACAACTGGCGGCGCTGCTTGCATCCACCGGCGCGTTGATGGTGGGTTGCGACGCGAAGAAGGACACGCCATCTGGCACAGCAACGGCTGCTACAAGAACGGCAACGCTGACGTGGTCTGCCAACGATGAACCAGATGTGGCTCGTTATAAGGTCTATTTCGGCACAGCTTCCGGCACATTCGGGCCCCCGATCGACGTGGGGAAGACAACCTCGTACCAGGTGACAGGCTTGACGATCGGCCAAACATACAAGTTCGCTGTGACAGCGGTTGATACCTCAAACAACGAAAGCAACTTCCCCAACGAGGTGATCACAGTCATTACGAATATCGCGCAGAGCGGATTACCCGGTCAGGCTACGACGTACTACGTGGACAAGAATGTCGCAGACGATACGAACACCTGCGCGCAGGCGATTGATCCGCTTAGTCCGAAGCAAACGATCAGATCCGGCATTTCCTGTCTGTCCGCCGGCGATACATTGATTGTGAAGGCGGGAACATATGATGAAAGCTTCGACGATCCTTTTTCGAATACTGGAAGTAGCTGGGCCAATAAGATCACAGTCAAAGCAGAAGTACCGAGAAGCGTCATCATCAAGGCGATCGGCGGCGACTATGTGATGACATTTCAGGAGGCGTCGCAAAGATATATTGAGTTTAACGGTGTTGAAATCGATGCGAGCAATGCATTGGCTTGTGGAGTGTGCATCAGTGGAGAGGCGCACCACATTCGCTTCAAGAATTCTGCGATCCTGAACGCGGCCAACCAAGGCGTCTCGATTCTCTCAGGAGCAGGAGCCTCTCCCGACTACAACGAATTCATCAACGTTGAAGTGGCGAATTCAGCCTTGAACAGGCCATGTCTTGGCAGGGACGGAATGAAGCCCGAAGACGGTTACTGCCACGGCTTCTACATTAGCTCCAATTACAATCTCTTAGATGGGGTCAACTTGCATCACAACAACGGCTATGGCCTGCAGTTTTTTCCCCGGGGCAACCGCGGGAACACGATCCGCAACAGCCTGTCGCACGACAATCTCAGCGTCGGGATCGGTTCCTTTGGAGATGACAATAGGATTGTCAACAATGTCGTCTACAACAATAACGGTGGGGGGCTCTTAATCGAAGAAACGAACAATCTCGTGTTCAACAACACCGTCTACGAGAACCCCCAAGGCATTAGCGGGCTCACCGTTAAAGGCACAGGCCATAGCGTCAAAAACAATCTTTTTTCCCTCAATGATGTCTTTGGCATACCGCGGGATCCCACAAATCTCGTCGGTACGGACCCCCTATTCTTCGCCAATGCGGCAGGCGGCAACTTTCGGCTGAAAGACAACACTAGCCCAGCCTTTGACGCAGGAATATCCCTCCCGGGAGTGGCCACCGACTTCGATAGTATACGGCGTCCTCAGGGGACTGCTCCTGACATCGGAGCGTATGAATTCTCCGGCAATGCACCGGGGGATATCGTTGCTCCTGTTCCACCGGCAGATCTGACCGTATTGTGAGTTCTGAGCGCAGGACCCGCTTATTCACTTCGGATGCGGACATGAATGAAGCCTACAGGGTGAAAGATTCAGAGGACGTGAGGCGAGAAGTCATGATCGACGGGGCAATCACAGAATCCGGGGCGGAGGAGACTCGTATCTGCGCCGCCTATCGGAGGCGAACCAAGGACAAAGTCCTCTACTCGTGGTTCAACGCCGGCCATCTCTTCTTCATCCAAGAGCGGGAACGACGGGTCGTGCAGCTCCTGAAGCGACATGGTTTTTCAGAGTTAGAACAGAAGCGGATTTGCGAGATCGGCTGTGGAGCAGGTTATTGGTTGCGGGAGTTCATTAAGTGGGGTTCGCCCCCGCGGAATCTTGTCGGGATCGACCTTCTCCCGGAGCGCGTTGCAGAAGCCAAAACGCTCTGCCCATCGGGAGTGCAAATCGAGACAGGAAGTGCCGCCGAGCTGAAATTTCCCGATCGCACGTTTGACCTGGTGCTTCAATCGACGGTGCTTACGTCGATCCTGGATGCCGGCCTGAAAAGGAAGATTGCCTCGGAGATGCTTCGCGTAGTCAAAGATGATGGACTCATCCTCTGGTACGACTACATGGTGAATAATCCGTGGAATCCGGATGTGAAGGGCATAGCCAAAAAGGAAATTACTCAGCTCTTTCCAGGTTGCCGGATCGAGATGCAGCGGATCACGCTGGTTCCGCCGTTCTCCCGTTGGCTCGCTCGCTATTCCTGGATGGCCTGTCACCTGCTCGAACGGATGCGGGTGTTCAACACGCACTATCTCGGAGTTATTTCCAAAGGCTAGCAGCGACGCAGGACATGTAGCTCTGCGTTGCCACCGGTTTGGCACACATCTATATTCACAACATTCATGGTTCGAGGATGGACTACCACATATGCGTACAACTCTAGCCAACGGTCCGCCGGTCATCTCGATCGACGTGGAGGACTGGCCCCAATCCACCTGGAATCGGGACCTTCCGATCACGGATCGAGCGGTTGACAATACGCGGCGTGTTCTTCGTCTCCTGCGCGAGACAGAGGTGCGCGCGACGATGTTTGTCCTCGGCAAGCTCGCCGAACGTTTTCCTGATCTCGTCAAGGAGATGCAGGCGGACGGTCATGAAGTGGCATGCCACGGTTATGGACACGTGGAAATTGCGCAACAATCCCCCGATGAGTTTCTGGCCGACATATGCCGTGCCAAAGATCTCCTGGAACAGATCACCGGAGAACAAGTCAAAGGCTATCGTGCTCCGGATTTTTCGATCGTTCGGAAGACGCTGTGGGCGTTTGATGCACTTGCGGAAGCCGGTTTTGAGTACGACTCCAGTATCGTGCCCGTTCGGTTAGTCCGGTATGGCATCCCTGACTGGCCGGTCCAACCTGCGCATGTGAGGCTGGCGAACGGACGTACGATCCTGGAAGCTCCCCTGGCCACGTTTAGGTGGTTTGGAAAAAACTGGCCGGTAGGTGGAGGAGGATACCATCGTCTGTTGCCGGGATGTGTGAGTCGATCCCTCGCACGGAAGGTGATGGGTGCCGCCCCGTTCGTGTTCTACTGTCATCCCTATGAGTTCGACGTGCGGGAATTGGAGGAAATCCCGCTCCCTATTCCACTGACCGTTCGATTACACCAGGGGGCAGGGCGGCGATACTTTGAACCTCGTTTCGTCTCGTTTGTCAGGGAGTTCGGCGGACAGCGGGTGCAAGATCTGCTCTCATCGAGACATTGGCCGGAAATTGACCTCCGTACCTTCAGTCTGGACTCACCCTTGAAGCAGATTTCGGGGATCGTGGATTCCCTCCGCCCCGAAGAATCGAGATGCCCGGCCCGGCCGGAGCCATAAGTGCAGCTTTGCCGGCCCTTCTGACGCGATCGAGTTAGTCCTCTTGCTCCTGGTCACGCCTGGTTTCCTTAACGTCATCGCACCGTTCATCACAATCCCATAACCGGCCCGCTTGCTGCCTTGTGTGAAGCAGCCGCTCCCAAGACGTGCGAGATCTGCTTCGCTGGCTGCCGGCTGGTCATCCGCTCGGAGGTGTCCCATGAAACAATGGTTGCCTTTCCATGTCCCTGAGCTTGACGAGGACGAGATCGACTCTGTCGTCTCCGTCCTTCGGTCCGGCTGGCTGACCACCGGCCCCAAGGTCAAACAATTCGAACAGGAGTTTGCGGCAACAACCGGGGTGCGTCACGCAATAGCGCTCAATTCCTGCACAGCGGCTCTGCATCTGGCTCTTGACGCGGTCGATGTACAAGCGGGAGACGAGGTCATCGTTCCGACCATGACCTTTGCGGCGACGGCAGAGGTTGTGGCCTACTTTAAGGCGAAGCCCGTCCTCGTGGATTGCACAGAGGGCACATTAAACATCGATCCGGAAGGGCTTGAAAAAGCGATCACCTCAAAAACGAAGGCCATCATCCCCGTTCACTTCGCCGGTCACCCATGTGAGATGGACGAGATCATGGCGATCGCCCGATCGCACAATCTGCCGGTGATCGAAGATGCGGCTCATGCTCTTCCGGCACGGTATCGGGGGAAGATGATCGGAACCATTGGTGACAGCACGTGTTTCTCTTTCTATGCGACAAAGAACATGACGACCGGCGAAGGCGGCATGGTCACGACCGACAACGACGAATGGGCAGCTCGTATTCGAACTATGAGCCTGCACGGGCTGAGTCGCGACGCCTGGAACCGATATACGTCAAAAGGGTCGTGGGCCTACGAGATCCTCGCCCCCGGCTTCAAATACAACCTGACGGATATCGCCGCGGCGCTCGGTATTCCGCAACTGCACAAATGCGAACGATTCTGGAAGACGCGGGAGCGGTACGCTGCGCTTTACAGCGAGGGGTTCCGCGACCTGCCGGAAATCATCTGTCCGCGCGCCGCTGATTATGTGCAACATGCGTGGCACCTGTATGTGATCCAGCTCGACCTCGAGCGGTTACGCATCGGGCGCAACGAGTTCATCGAGCAGCTCAAAGAGCGGAATATCGCCAGCAGCGTTCATTTTATCCCCCTCCATCTGCATCCGTATTATCGTGACACAGGCGGCTATCGTCCCGAAGACTTCCCGGTGGCGAGCAAGGCCTATCCACGGGTTTTGTCCTTGCCGCTGTACTCCAAAATGACGGAGAGCGACATTGAGAATGTCATAACGGTTATCACCGACGTAATCAGGATGCACCGACGCTAATGAAACGCACGTTTGATTTGCTTGCAACCACCATCGGCTTGTGCCTGTGCTGGCCACTGTTAGTGGCCGTGGCCCTGCTCGTCAAGCTGGATTCACCGGGGCCGATCCTCTTCACACAAATGCGTGTAGGGAGAGGGTTTCGTCCGTTCTTGATTTATAAATTCCGAACGATGGTGAAGGATGCGCCAAGCAAGGGAGGGCAGCTGACGATCGGACAGGATGCTCGCATCACCCGCGCAGGACGCTTTTTGCGGCGCTATAAACTGGACGAGCTGCCCCAACTCTTCAACGTCCTCAAAGGCGATATGAGTTTGGTGGGTCCACGGCCAGAAGTCCCACGCTATGTCGAGTTGTTCAGAGAAGAATACCTCAAGATTCTGACTGTCCGCCCCGGTCTGACCGATTTAGCCTCGATCCAATATATCGATGAAGCTGCGGTACTTGATCATGCCGATAACCCAGAGGATGAGTATCGGAACGTCATCTTGCCCGAAAAGATCCGACTGGCGAAACTCTACGTCTTGCATGCCTCCTTGCTGTTCGACCTTGCCATTGTCGCTCAAACGTTGTTCTGCTTGCTCGGCGTCCGGCTCATCGTCTGTGAACTGCCTGAGCTTCAGCCTCATCTTAAAGGAACGCAGGAATCGTACGGCATCATGACTCTGTCCCTCATCATGAAATGGCGACGGCCTCTTATCGTCATTCTCGATATTGGTCTGATGATTTTGGCCAACTATTTGGCATTCTGGTTGAGGTTTGACGGAGACATCCCGTCGCAAGAAGCACAACTGTTCCAGCAAACGATTCCATGGCTTGTCGCTTTTCGCGCGGCGGCGTTCTTTTTCTTTCGTCTGAATGAAGGCTTGTGGCGATACACCAGCATCTGGGATCTGCAGAACATCTTCAGCGCGATCTTAACCAGCACCATCGCCTTCTTTTGCTGGGTCCAGTGGGGCATAGGGGTAACAGGCTATCCTCGGTCTATCTTTATTATCGATAGCCTGCTGCTGGTGGGATTGACCACTGGGATTCGGCTGCCACGTCGGCTCTTCCGGGAGAAAGTGATCTATCGAAAGACGAAAAACGTTCTGATCATTGGAGCAGGGGACTCAGGGGACTCAGGGGAACGGATTGTGCGAGAGATGAGAATGCATACGTCCCATCGCTATCACCCCATCGGGTTCATCGGCGACCAGGAGTCTCTCGTCGGTCAGCGGATTCATGGCGTCAAGGTTCTCGGTACGAGAAAAGACTTGTCACGAATTGTGATGGAGGAGCAGCCTCAGGAAATTGTATTAGCCCTGCCAGAAGCAGATCCCGTGATCTTAAGAGAGATTCTGGCCGCGCTGGGCCCATCCAAGGCTGTGATCAAAACGTTACCGAGCGTGAGAGAATTACTGGCGAACAAGAGCGTCGTCAGTCAGATCAGAACCGTTTCGCTCGCGGACCTGCTGCCGCGCGCGCCGGTAGATTGTAATGCCGACACGCTTCGCCAGATGGTGAAGGGAAAGCGTGTGCTGATCACTGGCGCGGGCGGTTCGATCGGCTCAGAACTCTGCCGACAGATTGCCGCCTTACACCCTGAAGCCCTTCTACTGTACGAGCGTCACGAAAACAGCCTGTATATCATCGCGAAAGAGCTGGAAGATCATGGATGGTCCTCTTTCGTGCACCCGGTGATTGGAGACATCACCGATGTTCGTCGTTTATCATCGATCCTGGACAAGCATCGTCCGCACATCCTCTTCCACGCGGCCGCCCATAAGCACGTACCGCTGGTGGAACTCAATCCTGACGAGGCATTGAAGAACAATTGCGTGGGAACACGGATCGTCGCAGAGGCGGCCGATCGATACGGAGTCGAGCGATTCGTCCTGATTTCCACGGACAAGGCGGTCAATCCCTCGAGCGTCATGGGTGCCACGAAGCGTGTTGCGGAGCTTATCGTACAGGATATGGCCCGACGGAGTCGCACCCGTTTTCTCACAGTCCGGTTCGGGAATGTGTTAGGCAGCAATGGAAGCGTTGTGCTGCGATTTCAGGAGCAAATCCAGGCTGGCGGGCCGGTGACTGTCACCCATCCCGATGTGCGACGGTACTTTATGCTGATCCCAGAAGCCGTTCACTTGGTGCTTCAGGCTGCCTCTCTTGCCGAGCAGGGTGCGATCTACGTTCTGGACATGGGCGAACAGATCAGGGTCTTGGATCTAGCTAGGAATCTTATCAGGCTGTCCGGCTATGTTCCGGATCAAGAAATCCCGATTCATTTCATCGGCCTCCGTCCGGGAGAAAAGCTCGATGAAGAATTGATCGGGGAGGGTGAGATAGCGAAACCCTCCGCTGCGAACAAGATCCGTCGAATCGAAACAGTGGTTTCTTCGGATCTGCGGCCGTTCGACGAGAAATTGATTGCCCTAGAAGCCGCGGCTACTCTCAGCAATTCCGCTTGGGGCATGGAGCGGTTGCGAGAATTGGTTCCGACATTCCGCGCCGCAGGATGCCCTGCGAGCCTGCCAGATCAGGCCGCGGGCGATGCGTTGGATCAGCAGGCAGCTCTTCAGGAGAATACCTAAGCATTCTGGTGAAAAAGGATTGTGTCCCACCGCGTTCACCTGGGTTCTGCAATTCCCGTATCGTGACAGTACAACGTATTCATAACTTCAGTGGTATCCGGCGAGCACTACCCGAGCACTACCATTGATGCGAGGAGTGGAATAATGAGTACCATCGACATGCAACAGCAGGCATTGCCGTCAGGGACTGCCGTGCTTCGCGATTTCTGGAACATGGGCATGAGAAGGAAATGGGTGATCATCACGCCCATCATTCTATCCCTCATAGCCGTGGGGATATTTTATGCACTCGCTACCAAGTACTACCGGTCCGAAACGCTGATCTTGGTGGAGGAACAGAGGATTTCGCAGGATTATGTCAAAGGGGTCCTCGAGCCTGGATTTGAGGATCGCTTCTTCGCTATTCAGAAACAGATCATGAGCCTCGAACTGCTGGGCGGGATCATCGAGGAATTTAAGCTGTACCCTGACATCGTGGCACAACGGGGTCTGAAGGCGTCAATCGCTGAGATGAAGAAGGCTGTTGCAGTCGAGATGATAGACAAGGTCCCTGGGGCAAAGTTCACGACTCGAAAAACTGTCGATGGCTTCACGATTTCTTTCGCCTATGCCGATCCGGCTACTGCCATGGAAGTGACGTCGAGAATTGCGTCAAGATTCATTGAAGAGAATCGCAAGAGTCACGAGCAGATCGCGGGAGAGACCACCCAGTTTTTCGACACTGAACTCGCGAGTGTAAAGAGTGACCTTGAGGCAAAAGATATTGAGATCAAGCGATTTAAATCAAGGCATATGGGGCAACTCCCTGAACAGGTGGCTGCGAACCTGCACACGTTGGACCTGTTGCAAAACGATCTCAAAGCAGTGGATGAAGCGATTCGCCGGATCTCAGATCGCATAGCCATGGTGGATAGGTCGATGCAGGAATACCATAAGTTTGGTATCACGAATGGCATGCCAATCCGCAGTGGGTTTGAGCCAAACCCGCTCTATCAACGGCTGAATGAGCTGAAGGCGAAGCTCGTGCTGTTGAGGGCTGAATTCTGGGAAGGCTACCCGGAGATCCTTGTAACAAAGGAGGAGATTCGACAGCTTGAGCTTGAACTGATCGCTGTGGGCGGCCCCCACGCGCTCAGGGCGGGGGAGAAGGGGGAGAAATCACTTGACCCCTATCTTCTGGATCTCAAGAAGCAAGAGGCTGAGGCAAAAAGCGAGCTCGCTGTGCTTAAGCATCGCCAGGATCTCCTTTATGCCGAGAAAAAGGTCTTTGAGGAAAGAATCCAAAAAGCTCCGACGATCGAGCAGGAAATCCAGACGCTTATGCGCGACTACGAAAACATGAAAGGCAATTATCAGGCCCTTCTCGGCAAACGGCTCAATGCTCGAGTCGCTGAGAATCTGGAGAAGCGGCAGAAGGGCGCGCAATTTCGGATTCTGGATCCTGCGACAATGCCAACTGCGCCTGAGTGGCCGAAATTGGGGCTTCTTCTGGTTGTCGCGTTCCTCTTTGGAGGCACGGTGGGCGTGGGGATCTTGGTTGTACAGGAACAGCCCAATTCGCAATTCCGTACCGCTGAAGATCTTGAGCAGGCTATCGGACAGCGGGTGCTAGCCGTGATCCCCGACTTCAGCATCCTCAACGCTCCCACGACCTGGAAGCGGTTTATTCCATTTCACCAGCCAGTGGGTGGAGGGAACGGAGAGAATGGGATCGAAAGACGACCGATAGTCGGACGGCAGCGGCTCGACCGTGGCCAAAGTAGTCTACCGTTCGATTTGGATATCATCGTGAAATACATGCCGAGATCTGTCGTGGCCGAACAATACCGAGTGGCAGCGACTCGGCTGGCGCTCGAGAGAATTAGTGAACGATCGACGATCGTGTGCGTGACAAGTGCAGTGCCAGGTGAGGGGAAAACGACAACGGTCGTCAATGTCGGGTATACCCTCGCGCGCGATTTGGGGAAACGCACGTTGATAGTGGACTGTGATTTCAGAAAACCTTCGTTCGCGCGGTATGCGGAAGATGTGTCTAGTCCCGGTTTGGCCGATTACCTTCGAAAGGGCCTCCCCGTGGATGAATGTTTGTTCGGATTTCCGGAGGTTCCTTGTTGGGTTATGCCTGCGGGTCAATGTGAAGATGAGTCGAACCAATTGCTGAAGACCAACCGCCTTGGCGGCCTATTCAACCAGCTTCGGGACCAATTCGAGTACATTCTCATTAATGCTCCTCCTATTCTCCCCGTAGCTGACGTAAATATGCTCTCAGGCTATGTGGACATGTTGCTACTGGTCGTACAAGCTGGTTCGACGCAGCTGAACACTGTCAGGCGCGCACTCGGCACGTTAAAGCAAGACAAGCCGCTTAATATCATCCTGAACGGCACGCTTGGTGCAAGCCTTCCTTACTATATTCACGATTATTGCGAGCCTGCCTACCAGAAAAGATTGGGTTGATCGCGCGTCGTTGTCATTCTCCTTTTGGCGAACCATCGGCGGTAAGGCAATCGCTCGTGCAGTCCCCGGATGGCATAGTGGAGGAGCCGAATTATGAATTTTCAGAATTATAAGAGGTCAGACTATGGGCGCTGAACATTGGATTGTAAGAAAGCCGAGCGGAGAAGAATGGGGAATTATTAAGCGGTTGATCATTGATTCAACGACCAGACAAATCACTTACGCCGATGTGATTCTCGGAGAAACCGGTAGACTGATCCAGGTTCCGTGGGAGAGCTTCACGGTACAGAAGGAATGGCTCATACTTAGCATGCCAGAAGAAAGAGCAGGTACACCGGTGCAGGGAGCATCGAGGTTTGTATTAGGCGAGACAGTGACGATGGAAGTATGGCCATGAACGGCAATTAGCCTATGCCGACTCATCCTAATGTTATGGATACCGGGCAACTCAACGGGTGTGTGGAGTTCAGCATGTATCTGGCCACGTCGCCGGTACAGGCCTCTATGATAACAGAGGGTGAATAGATGGCACCGCCATCAATTCTTGGCATTTCTGCGTATTACCACGACAGTGCCGCCTGCCTGGTGCGGGACGGCGAGATTGTGGCGGCGGCCCAAGAAGAGCGGTTTACCCGCAAGAAGCATGATCCGGGATTCCCTCGCCGCGCGGTGGAGTATTGTCTGGCCCAGGCTGGGATCGGTATCAAAGATCTGACCTATGTCGTCTTTTACGACAAGCCGCTGATCAAGTTTGAGCGGTTGCTGGAAACGTACGTGGATTTCGCTCCCCAAGGGATTCACTCCTTTCTGGCGGCAATGCCCGTATGGCTGAAAGAGAAACTCTTGCTGCGCACCCTGTTGCAAAAAGAAGTGTTGGCCTGTGCGCCCGGCCTCAGCAAATCGGCCTTGCCGGAGTTCCTCTTTGGCGAACATCATGAGTCCCACGCGGCGTCAGCGTTTTATCCCTCCCCCTTTGAACGGGCGGGGGTGCTGTGCATGGACGGGGTCGGGGAGTGGGCGACCACCTCGGCGTGGCTGGGGGAAGGCAACCGGCTGACCCCGCTCTGGGAGATTCCCTTTCCGCACTCGATCGGGTTGTTGTATTCGGCCTTCACCTATTACACGGGGTTCAAAGTCAATTCGGGGGAATACAAAGTCATGGGATTGGCGCCGTACGGCGAGCCCAAGTACGTCAAGGCCATCTATGAACACCTGATCGATCTCAAGCCGGACGGCACGTTCAGAATGAACATGGAGTATTTCAACTACTGCACCGGCTTGACCATGACGAGCCGGAAATTTGACAGCATATTCGGCGGCCCTCCGCGCAAGCCCGAATCGAAGTTTGGGCAGCGGGAAATGGATTTGGCCCGGTCGATTCAGGAGGTGACCGAGGAAGTCATGCTGCGGCTGTCGCGGACGATGCATCGGGAAACGGGCGTGGACTATCTCTGCTTGGCTGGCGGGGTGGCGCTCAATTGCGTGGGTAATGGCCGGGTGCTTCGCGAGGGCCCGTTTAAAGGGCTATGGATTCAGCCGGCGGCCGGCGATGCCGGGGGCGCGGTGGGGGCAGCGCTGAGCGCCTGGCACCAGTATGAGAACCAGCCTCGGACCGCCGACAATATGCACGACAAGATGCAGGGGAGCTATCTGGGGCCGGCCTTCAGCAACGAGGAGGTCGAAGCCAGGCTGAAGAGGATAGGCGCGGTCTATCGTCGGATCGAGGAGCCGGAGTTGTATGGGCAGGTGGCTGAGGAACTGGCTGCGGGTAAAGTCGTGGGGTGGCATCAAGGCCGGATGGAGTTTGGGCCGCGCTCCCTGGGTGGGCGCAGCATTCTCGGGGATGCGCGCAACACCTCTATGCAGTCCGTGCTGAACCTCAAGATTAAGTATCGTGAGTCGTTCCGACCCTTTGCGCCGTCCGTGTTGCGAGAACGGGTGTCGGACTACTTCCAGATGGACTGTGATAGCCCCTACATGCTGCTCGTGGCGCCGGTGCTTGAAAAGCGACGGCTGCCCTTCAATTCGGGCCAGAGCAAGCTATGGGGCATTGAGTTGCTCAATGTGCCCCGCTCGGATATCCCTTCCGTCACGCACATCGACTACTCGGCCCGAGTCCAGACGGTCCATGATGAGACGAATCCCCGGTACTACCAGTTGCTCAAGGCGTTCGAGGCCAAGACGGGGTATGCCACCTGTGTGAATACGTCGTTTAATGTGCGAGGCGAGCCCATTGTGTGTACGCCGGAGGATGCCTATCGCTGCTTCATGCGGACGGAGATGGATGTCCTGGTGATCGAGAATTGTGTCCTACGGAAAGAGGAGCAGAAGCCCCTCGAAGGGGATTCGGATTGGAAGAAAGAATTCGAACTCGATTAGCTGAACGGGGGGATGGAGATAATGGAACAAGCAGCGACAAGGAAAGAGCTCCGGCAGTTTGGACTGTTGGTCGGCACGGTCTTTACCGTGATCGGGCTGTGGCCGTTCGTCTTTCGGGGCGAGCCGTTCCGGCTGTGGGCGCTCGGTGCAGGCGGGCTCCTCATCCTGTTGGGCGCCCTTCTTCCCTCGGTTTTGGCGCCGATCCACACCGGATGGATGTGGGTCGGGCATATTCTGGGGTGGATCAATACGCGAATACTGCTCGGCATCGTGTTTTATGGGTTAGTGACGCCGATCGGCCTCGTCTTTCGTCTCCTGGGAAAGGCGACGATGCGGCAGGGGTTCGCCGAATCGAGTACGACCTACCGAGTGGTCCGAACTCCGCGACCTCCTTCCCATATGAAACATCAATTTTGAGCATAACCAGTGCAATGAGGTGTGCCATGGGCGAGTTTGTGATGGAACTCTGGGCCTTTATGAAGGAGCGAAAGAAGTTTTGGCTCCTTCCCATCATTGTCGTGCTCGTACTCCTTGGAAGTCTGATTGTCCTGACGCAGGGATCGGCGGTTGCTCCGTTTATCTACACGCTTTTTTAAATGGGCTCCTCTCCTCGGTGAAATGGGGCAATGAAGCGCAAGAAACTGCATTGTTAGTGGCACTGTACGTCAATAGAGGCAGCTCCACTTTTGTCTGCGAGATTGCATAATCTATTAAGGAGGACCGGTCTCATTCGCTAACCTGCTTTCGTGCTCCTGCCAGAATATCCGCCATAGCGTAACGGATTCCCGCCTTTACCACAGTTTTTATACCCACGGTCATTGCAACGTTCAACGACTCTCTTCCAGTAATCTTCCAATCAAGAGGTTCGAGAACGCTCGCACCTCTCCTCGCGGTTAAGGCAGTACCTGCCACCGGTCGGCTCTCGCCTTATCCAGCCCCCAATTATCCATGAACCCTTCTGCCGCAATCGCGGATGCCTGAATCAAGCGAGATGGGCGAGACTGGCGGGAAAAGCGCGACTCCGCCATTTCCCGAGGAACCGTCAGGAATGATACGGGGTCTTATCAGCTGTATCCGGAGGCATCAACTGGTGCCGAATTCAACAAGCCCCTGCCGGTGGGCCGCGATGAGCAGCTGTTGCCGATTGGAGACATGCAGCTTACTAAAGATCGCGGTAAAGTGATGGCGGACCGTCGTTTCTGAAATACACAGCCGATCCGCGATTTCTATATTTGTGAAACCCTTCGCCAGCGACTGTATGACCTCTCGTTCTCGAGAGGTGAGGCTCTCAATAAACCCCACCCGCTTGAGATCATTGGTTCTGGCCGAAGGCGCATCGCTGATCAGTCCGGTGGCGGGTTGCGCAGGTCGAGGACCCATGGATCTTGGAACGTTGCCGCACAGGGATTCAATGACGGCAAACAGTACGGCAGCCGGTTGAATGGTCAACACGACTCCTTCGGCGCCCGCTGCTAAAGCCTCGCGTGTCAACGTCTCATCGTGCAATCCACTCAGCACCAAAATGCGCGAGTCGGCGGCCGCCGCGCGCAATGCTCTGATGAGCGCTGACGTGTCTGCATCGACCAGTTTCAGATCGACGATGACGACCTGTGGCTTTTCACGGACGGTGATCTCCACCGCCTGAGAGCTCACGGCGACTTCAGCAATTTCTGAAACGAACGGAGACTCTTTCAAGATCATGTGCAATCCCCTGCGCAGGACAGGATTGTTACTAATCAGCGCGATTCTGAGTGCACCGGCGCTCGATTCATGGATAGCCGATTGCTTCATCTTGCTTCTCATACCTCGTATGATTCCGGCCTTCGTAGCCGAAGCAGCCTCTTTGGCGGCCGGGTTGCTGTAGGAGTATCATTCAGGGCTTGTGTAGTACGCGGGCTAGGGTCTCATGTCGTAAGCTTCCCCGTCAAGGGGACAAGGGCGCTCTTCATGAATGCCACGACCGGTCCAGGAGAACTAGGACCCAAGTCCTAGATTAGAGGGAGGAATTACCAGCGCCTACATCGTAGTGATCGATGAGGGCACGTGACTTGCTTAAAGTTGGAGAAAGGTGCGTTGGTGCCCTTTAGGTTCGATCGGTTGAAGATAGAGAAGATAATCCGCTCGACGCGCTGCACAGTCACGACACACACCATCGGTCGGGTCCGGCGTCGTGCTTCGATCAAGCACCGCACAAGTCTTGCCAACTCGGCCGGGTGTCCTGGGCGAGGTCGCCCCAGAACTGGTCCCGGACCTCGGCGATGAAATGTGGCCACTGCCCGGTCCATTGTGCGGGTTCGTTGGAGTCGGTCCCGCCGTCTTCCCAGTTGACCCCGCCTGATAGTTCTATTAGCGTAGCGATCATACAACTCTGCTGGGTGGTTACTGGGGGGAGCAAAGAATGCATGTCGTGGGACTCATGTCTGGCACATCCGGTGATGGTGTCGACGCAGCACTTGTGGATATTACCAGGCGAGGTCGTTCCCTGAAGGCGGGGACACTTGCGGCACATACGTTGGCCTACCCACGCTCATTACAGCAGCGTATTCTCTCCGCGTCAGTTTCCGGGACGGTCGCGGATGTGTGTCACCTCAATGCGTTGCTTGGCGAATGGTTTGCGAATGCGGCGCTGCTCGTGATTCGGCAGGCAAAACTTCAGCCGAGCGACGTGGCGTTGATAGGCTCTCATGGGCAAACTCTGCACCATCTTCCGCATGGGATCCATGCCACCGGCGTCGGCGCGATCCGCTCTACCCTCCAAATCGCCGAGCCGGCCGTCATTGCCGAAAGAACCGGGATCACGACCGTGGCCAATTTCCGTTCACGTGACATTGCCGCAGGGGGCCAGGGGGCTCCGCTGGCGCCTGTCGCCCATGCGTTGCTTTTGAAGCACGCGCGTCGTGCCAGGTTGGTGGTGAATCTCGGGGGCATCAGCAACGTGACGTATGTACCGAAAGGCGGACACCTCAGCGGGGTCCAGGCGTTCGATACCGGGCCTGCCAATATGGTGCTCGATGGTCTTATGGCGCGTGTGACCGACGGGCGGCTGTCGATGGATCGTGATGGAAAGTTGGCCATGAAAGGGCGGGTCGATTCACGACTGTTGGGTAAGTTACTCGCGCATCCTTTTCTCTCCAAACGGCCGCCCAAATCGACCGGGCGGGAAGCTTTCGGTCCTGATCTCGTCGAAGAACTGATCGCGATTCAGCAGCAACGCAGTCTCTCGATAGAGGATCTGTTGGCGACCTGCAGTATGTGGACTGCCAAGGCGGTTGTAACTTCGCGCCGTTGGATAACCGGCGAGATCGATGAGGTGGTGGTGGGAGGTGGTGGAGTCAGAAACCGTATGATTATGAGTCAGCTCGCGACAGAATTCGCCCCGGTTCCGGTCACCACATTTGAGACCTTAGGGTGGGATAGCAAGGTGTTTGAGGCCGTGGCCTTTGCCCTATTGGCGTATCAAACTGTGACGGGGCAGTGGGGCAACATCCCGTCTGTGACGGGGGCGAACCATCCGGTCCTTCTTGGCACGATTGTCCCGAACGGACCGCGCTGGCGCGAATCGCTTCCTGCGCGGTAGTCGCGATAATGGAGATTGTATCCATCCTAATTGTCATCGCGTTCCTGGGTTTCCTGGTTTGGCGCTTGAAGGGCTCGTCAACCACTGGACCATCCGGGAAAGAGACCTTTGTACTTCCTTCTGGCGTCACGCTCCGTCCCCAGCCACTTCTGACCGACACAGATCTTCTCCTCTACAATCTCATACGTTTGGCCGTGGAAGACCATTATCTGGTTTTTGCGAGGGTTCCCCTCTGGGCTGTCGTCAGTGTCGAGGCGGAAGGTAAGACCCGGTCGCAGGTGTTGCGGCAAATCGCGCTGAAGCAACTGGACTTCGTGTTGGTCCACCCAGGAACGAAGGCTGCAGAACAAGTTGTGTTGCTTGAGGATGGTTTCCCCCCTCAGCCGCACGAGGTCATTCGGAGACGGGAGATCCAGTCTGTGTTACAGGCAGCCGGCATCACATTGATCACCTTGAAACCCCATACGTCCTATACGGTGTCTCAACTGGCCCAGATGTTTGGCGTCGGTGAAGGCGAGTGACGGTCACTGCGATTGCTGTCGTCCTCTGTACCTGTGTTGAGGTGGCACTAGTCGGAAAGGCCGTTGCCGGTTAGTTGAGGGGCTGGCTCCGCATCTCGCACCGGCGCGGCGTCGAGGGCCTTCCGTGCAAGCTCTGCTTCCGGGCTTTCAGGATATTCATCGATCACCCGCTCATACATTGTACGGGCCTTCTCGTGATCCTTCAGCCTTGTGTAGGTTTGCCCGATTTTCAAGGTCGAGGCTGCAAGCTTCGGACTGAGTGGGTAGTAGGACACAACATGGTAGAAGGTCTTCAAGGCTTCTTTGTAACGGCCCAGTCGGTACTGGCATTCTCCCATCCAGTATTGTGCGTTGGCTGCTAACGAAGACTGGCCGTGGAGTTCGAGAAAGAGTCGAAAGCCAGCCAGTGCGGCTTCGTAATCTCTGTGTTTGTATTCCTCCATTACTCGATCGTAGAGGTGGCGAGTAGCATCCTGCCTGTTGGAGGGGGCGGCCAGGGCGAGATTGAGAGAAAGCAGCATCGCCGCCACTCCTGAAAGCACGGTCATCAGCATCTTCATGGTAATACCTCCGTACTTCTCGGGAAGGTCTCGGTACCCGTTCTCTCGTTGGAACGCAATCGTCGTGCCAGCATGCCATAATCTAATACGGCTGAAACCAACGAGAATCCAAGAGCTTGGTGCCGGTCGATGCCGGGACAGGCCTGGAATTCACGAGTGCCTGTTCCGGCTTGAGCAACAGATTTGTACGATCGCTACACGAGTCCCCCACTTGACAGGATGGATACAGCCACTCAGAAAAGTGGCTTCAGTAAACAGTTTGTGACTAACTTGACTTGCCTGCTCGTGGCCGAAATAATGCTGCCCGGTCCATCTGGTTAGTGTCGTTCAACCAAAAAACCAAACAGACCAAACAAACCAAGTGAACAAGAAAGGGACGGTGAAGGGAGCTGGAATATGTTAACTGATCCTCCGGCAAATCCACTCGGAGGAAAGACCCTGATCGTCGACGCGCATAATGGTGACTCGTACCCACGACCCAGTGCGGCACTACTCAATGCAGGAGAGTACGACCAAGTCTTTGTTTGCCCCGGAATCTATGAGGATAAGGTCTTTATCACGGGACGACCGATTCATTTGGTAGGTGCCGGTCGAGACGAGGTGCAGATTTTTTCCCGTCGTGGGGGGCCGCTCTATCTCCAGCAGGTGCCAAACGGTCGCATTTCCGGCATCACGTTTCGATACGTCGGCAGCGATCAGCATTCAGCGATGAACCTACTCGATTCTTCTTGTACGGTGACACAGTGTCGTGCCATGGAGGGGATTCTCTCCGGCGTGGTGATTTATGGGCCGCAATCACGGCCGACATTTGCTGAAAATGAAGTCTGTCGCAACCGCGAATCTGGGATTTTCGTGTTTGCCGGGGCACAGCCAAG
>JACAFD010000271.1 GCA_013388555.1 Nitrospirota bacterium
CAGGTTGCTGGGCTAGAAATATACACTGGGAGAGAAAGACTTGTCTCGGAGGGACTGGCTCCCTCCGTCGCCTCTGGGCTGAGGAGGGTGCCTGTCCCGCTCCCAGGACGGGAGGCAGGCACTAAAAAGAAGGGTGCCAGCCCCCGGTAGCAGAAGCGCGCTTAAATCATGCCGACTATGGATTTCCCCATAATGCTTCCAGCCGTTTGGCGCGACCGCAGTTGTACTTGTAGAACTTATAGCGGACAGGGTTCTTCTTATAATAGTCCTGGTGGTACTCCTCGGCCGGATAGAACTGTGAGGCCATCACAATCTGCGTGACAATCGGCTCATTAAACCGTTTCGACTGTTCGATTGCCTGTTTAGAGGCATCCGATGCGCGTTTCTCTTCATCTGTCTGGAAAAATATAGCGGAACGATACTGGCTACCGTGGTCGCAGAACTGTGCATTCGCTGTAACCGGATCAACATTATGCCAAAAGGCATCCAGTAACTTCTGGTAACTCACCTTAGCTGGGTCATAGACTACTTCGACTGATTCCGCATGGCCCGTCCGTCCAGCGGACACTGCTTCATAGCTCGGATTGGCAACCGTACCCCCCATATAGCCGGAGGTTGCGGACAACACCCCTTCGACCTTTTCAAAGGCTTCTTCCATGCACCAGAAACAGCCCCCCGCGAAATAGGCCTTGCCGAGAGGTGCGTCCACTGCAGCCTGGCTGGCCGACTGGGCGCTCCAAGATCCAAGTAGAAAAATGGCAAGAGTACAGACTGCTAGAGCGACTTGTCTTCCCATGGAACGACCCTCCTTACTCACTCAGTCGAATAACGCTGGGAAGCCTTACAGTTCCCCACGGGCATGGCTTCGATTCTGATGTTCCTGTATGATCGAGCCCCATGCAGACCCTGGCCAGTTACCTCGCATACTTCCTCCTTGTCGCCACAGCCGGATGTGCCTCCTGGTTCATGAAAGGTGAGCCAGCGGAGGTATTGGTCATAAATATCACGCCCCTGGAGGTAACCGCGTTTGAACAACGATTGCAAGTGGACCTCCGTATCCGGAACCCCAACGATTTCGATCTGGTCGTCACGGGCATTGACTTTACGCTCAATCTCAACGGAAAGCGCCTGGCCCGCGGATTAAGCAATAATGACTTCAGGGTCCCCCGACTCAGTGATGCCGTCGTCTCAGTTCAGACAAGCACATCGACCTTCGATGTGGTAGGCCAGCTCCTGAGCCTCTCCAGGGATCAAGACCTCTCATACAACATTACGGGCCTGCTTCACCTCAAAGACGGACGCCTGGCCTTCGACAACTCCGGCATCCTTCTCGAAAAGGGCCACCTCTCCGGCTTGCCCTCCCCCTAGCCCGCATCCTTGATAACGAGACGTCCGACCATTCCCACTTTTCTCGCATGCCTCGCGAGTCCCGCTCGAATAACGAGATATCCTTCACTGACATCGTGAGCCAATCACATTCGAGAAGTAGCCGGAATGAAGTCGGCATGGGCCCAGGCCTTCCTGAAACGCTCCTCGGCCTCAGCAGCCTGATCGTCCTTCTGTTGGGCCTTGAGGCTCTGGATCAATCCGCTCAAAGCCCAGCCATTGTCTGGATGGTGTAGGAGATCCGCGTGATACACCGCTTCAGCTTCGGACGGGCGATCGGCCAACAAGAGCACAGCGCCCAAGTGATGCCGTATGGACAGGGGCCAGAGCGGCGGCTCCGAATAGGGGAGCGCTTCTTCCATTTTGACTGCCTCCTCAAGCAACCGGATCGCGTCATCATAGTGTTGACGGCGCGCAGCAAGCTCTCCTGCCAGAACCCGCTCGGCAATCTTGAGTAGCGCCCGCTCTGTCTTTTCTTCTGTCGTACGATCACGACGGATCTGCTTCGTGAGACCGGCCAACACCACATGTTCCCCCTCAGCCCCGGGAAGCCGACCTGTCGCAACGAGGGCGAGCCCTCGACCCAGTCGCCATATTCCATCCAGCAACCGCAATCCCTTGGGAGGCGCCGGTTCCCTGAGTAACTCCTCCCATCGGCCAAACCGTATCATCGAGAAGATCGGCGCTGATAGATAAAGTTCCTTCGCGCGATCCTTCCGGACCTCTTCCAGTGCGATCGTTGCAGTCAAGTCGCGCGCCGCTTTCAGAGCATCGTCATTGCGACCCTCCATCATCAAGGAGGCCCAGAGAAAATGGAGATTGTGGGTATAATACCCGTCTGCATATTCGCTGCCCTGGTTCCGACCGGCCAGATACAGTTGATCGACATGGGCCGCCTCCCGATTCCGTTCCACCGCTTCGTGGTACTTTCCAACCTTCATGTAAATGTGGGCGGGCATATGAACGAGATGACCGGCTCCCGGCATCAGACCGGGCAGCCGTTCCGCACAGGGCAAAGCCCGTTCCGGCTGCCGTGACGCCTCAACTGCATGAAGGTAGTAGTGGCAGGCTCCCGGGTGATCGGGGTTCTGTTCGAGCACGGACTCGAGCGTCGTCATGATCTCCTCTGTGCCCGGCTGCGGGCGGCCGTCCGGCTTCCACAAATCCCAGGGCCGGAGATTCATCAACGCTTCCGCAAACAGGGTGGCAGCATCGGTATCTTCGGGGAACCGCTGCATCACCAATCGCATGGCCTTCGCATAGGCCTCATCGAGGCCCTTGCGCTTCACGCCTTTCCGGCCCACGTACCGCGCAGCCAACGCCTCTATATACGCTTGTTCCCGTGGAATGCCGTTGGTTGCCAGCCGGCGGGCCTTCTGAACCATCTGGATCGCACGTTGTTCGTCCTTTTTTTCCATCGCACTATTGATGTTGGGACCGAGCGCCAGCGCAATTCCCCAATAGGCCATGGCTGCCTGCGGATCTTGTCGGGCCGCGGCTTCAAACGATCGGATCGCTTCTTCGTGGTTGAAGGCATAGACGAGTCGGAGCCCCTGATCGAAGTACTGTTGGGCCAGTTCCGATGTGGTGGTGATCGGATGATGGAGGGAGCCAAGATTGTCGAAAATCGGCAGGGGTTCGGCCTGATCGGCAGGCGCGGCTTCCACCGGGGAGTACATTGCAAGCCAACAGGCCATACCTACAACCAAGAATGTAGCGAACATCCATCCTCCTGTATGGCCCGCGATAGCCCTTTGCTTTTACGCGTGAAGCGTCGTTCGTGAAGCGTGAAGCGCGGGACAGAAAGAGTGTGTCCGTATCGTCGCATGCGAGATACGAGATACGCTTCACGAGGAACGCAATCTTGATCTACTGTGATCGTTCGCCCCGCTCGATGTTCCGGATAAGGATTGCACGGCCTCTGTCATCTATGAACACTTCGATTCGATCCCCGACATGGGCCGGTCGATCGATGCGAGTGTTTTCATCATGCGCCACCCGACGTTCGATGCCACTGACATCCTGAAGCACATAGGCCCCACCCTCGATTGCCGTCACTTGGCCTAGTAAAGAAATGGCATCGGTCGGCATCGAGAGCCGCACATTGCCGGCCGGTTGGGCTCCCAGCGTGCCCCGAACAATTCCTTGGCCAAGATCCTCTTGCCTCGACATTCCCGCAATGTTGCAGCCGGCACCCAGCAGCGTCGCCC